>CAIXUE010000027.1 GCA_903922545.1 uncultured Alphaproteobacteria bacterium
GGCGGCGGCGTCCACCACGTTCGCCGTCACGCTGTTCGGCACGGTGGGTTTCCTCGCGGTGGCCGCCTTCCTGCTGTGACGGCTGATCGTCGCTGTCGGCGGACGTATCAGAGGTCTCAGTGATTTCTTCTTCGATCTCGTCTTCCTCGTCCGGCGGCACATCGTCTTCCGGCTCGTCGGAATGCACAAAGCCCGCTTCAATGCCGACGGCGCTGGCGCGCGGCCGTTCGCCCGGATCCTTGGAACGGGTGCGCTCCAGTTCGAAATTGCCGGCCTGCAGCCCTTCCTTGGGCTCGAAGCTGATCTCCATGCCGTATTCGGATTCGATGCGGGCCAGTTCGCGGCGCTTCTGGTTCAGGGCGTAAAGCGCGATATCGCTGGCCACTTTCACGCTGACGGCGCTGGCGCGGTTTTTCTCGCCTTCTTCTTCCAGGGCGCGCAGCAGGCGCAAGGTGGTGGATTCGACGGAGCGCACAATGCCGGCGCCGCCGCAATGCGAGCAGGTGACGGTCGAGCCGGCCAGCACGCCGGCGCGCAGGCGCTGGCGCGACATTTCCAACAGGCCGAATTGCGAGATCTTGCCGATCTGCACCCGGGCGCGGTCATTCTTTACCGCATCGCGCAGGCGCTTTTCGACTTCGCGGTCGTTGCGGCCTTCCTCCATGTCGATGAAATCGATCACGATCAGGCCGGCCAGATCGCGCAGGCGAAGCTGACGGCCCACTTCATCGGCGGCTTCCAGATTGGTCTTGCGCGCGGTTTCCTCGATGGAATGTTCGCGGGTGGCGCGGCCGGAATTCACGTCAACCGAAACCAGAGCTTCGGTCTGGTTGATCACGATATAGCCGCCCGATTTCAGAGTGACGGTGGAGGAGAACATCGCATCAAGCTGGGCTTCGATGTGCATGCGCTGATACAAGGGCACGCTGTCGCGATATTGATGCACGTTGCGGGCATGGCTGGGCATCAACATGCGCATAAAGTCTTTGGCGTTGCGGAAGCCCTGTTCGCCTTCCACCACCACGTCCTGCACGTCTTTGGTGTAAAGATCGCGGATGACGCGTTTGATCAGGTCGCCTTCCTCATAAACATTGGCCGGCGCGTTGGAGGACAGGGTCTTTTCGCGGATCGTGTCCCACAGCCGCATCAGATATTCATAGTCGCGCCGGATCTCGAGTTTGGAGCGGTTCTCGCCCGCCGTGCGGATAATCAGGCCCATGCCCTCGGGCAATTCCAGACCTTGCGCGGCGCTTTTGAGGCGCTTGCGGTCGGCGGCGTTGGTGATCTTGCGGGAAATGCCGCCGCCGCGCGGCGTGTTGGGCATCAGCACGCAATAGCGGCCGGCAAGCGACAGATAGGTGGTGAGGGCGGCGCCCTTGTTGCCGCGTTCTTCCTTGACCACCTGCACCAGGATGATCTGGCGGCGCTTGATCACTTCCTGGATCTTGTAATGCTTGCGGCGCAACCATTTTTGCGGCGGACGCGAGGCCTGCAGCGCGGCTTCGGAATTTTCCGGCGCGGATTCGCCCGAGACGGGCTCGAGCGCGCTTTCTTCGGTTGAGACGGCAATGATGTCGGCGCCGTTTTCAGCATGCGAAACCGGCTCGATCTCGCCTTCATTTTCTTCCGAAGCCCCAGCCGTCAGGGCATCGCTGCCTTCGCCATAATCGGCGTCGTGGCTGTGCGCGGCTTCGGGCTTGCTCAATTCCTCGGGAATATCGTCTTCGTCATGTTCCGGCTCTTCGTCGGGACGGTTGACGTGATTGACGAAAATATCGTCATGCGGCTCATCGGCGGCGCTTTCGTCCCGCGCCGGCTGGGCGGGTTCATGGCTTTCCTCATGGGCCGCTTCCGGCACGCCGATGGTGGCGGCGTCCAGCACCGCGCCTTCATCGTCGCTTTCCTCGTGCCCGGCCTCATGATGGCTGCCCTCGGCGTCGTCCTCGGCGTCATCTTCGCTGGCTTCCGGCTTGGCGCCCATTTCGAAGGATTCGATATCGTCCTCGGACCGGCGGCGGGCCTCGGCCTGCTGTTCGGCGAGCAGGGCCTGACGGTCGGCGGCGGGGATCTGGTAATAATCGGGATGGATTTCCGAGAAGGCGAGGAAACCCTGGCGGTTGCCGCCATATTCGACAAAGGCGGCCTGCAGCGACGGCTCAACGCGCGTCACCTTCGCCAGATAGATATTGCCCTTGAGCGGCCGCCTGGAGGCAGCCTCGAAATCAAATTCCTCGACCCTGGATCCGTCCAGAACCACCACGCGGGTTTCTTCCGGGTGGTTGGCGTCGATGAGCATGCGCTTTTTCATGGAATTCTCCGTCGCGCGCGACAGCGCCCGGCCCGCGTAGAAGCGCGAGACTTGGGGCAGCATGTGGCCGCATTGTTGTGGGGGACACGCGAATGCCGTTAGGCGCCTGTTGGCGGCTGGTTGCGGTTCGCGGTGTATCGGTCATCAAAATCACTTAAATTCGGACCCCGCATCGGCGGGAGGCTATGCTGTCAGCGTTGGCTTCACACCGGGGAATCAGCCTGGTTGTCTTTAAACCGGGGCTGTCTCTTGCGCGGGTGCGACCGGCGCAGCATTGAGAGTCTTGTAGCACCCCCGGCCAGCACGGCAAGGGCAAGAAGCCTATCCTTGGGGCGGGGGCACCTAACGAAACGTAAAGAGTTTTGGGATGATTTTAGGGGTCGAGAGCGGCGCGGTCTGAGAAATTGTTCAAAATCAACCTCATAGCCATTTCCTTGGCGGTCTGGACCTTCGCCGGCACGGCGCAGGCACAAGGCCCCAGCGCCGACGACCCCATTGCCCGGCTGCTGCAGGGCGGGGCCGCCAGCGACAAACTGCCCACCGCCCCGGCCAGGCCCTTGCCCTCCCCGCAGACCGCCGGACCGTCGCCCGGCGCGCCGGCCACGGGCTCGCCGCCCGTGGTGATGAGCGCGCGCATCGGTGAGGAAAGCGACCGCACCAGGCTGGTGCTGGAGCTGTCGGACCCCGTGAATTTGCAGACTTTCACCCTGGCCAATCCGGACCGGGTGGTGATCGACATGCCCGATGTCACCTGGCGGCTGGGCGCGCCGCCGGTGCCCAATATTCACGGCGTGATCAAATCCTATCGCTATGGCCCGTTTCGCGAAGGCGATTCGCGCATGGTGATCGACCTGAACCGGCCGGTGAGCGTGGGCGACGCTTTGGTGCTGCCGCCTTCGGCCGGGTTCGGTTACCGGGTGGTGATCGACCTGTTCCCGTCACAGCAAGCCAAGTTCAACAGCGATGCCGGCTGGCCTGCCGATCTGAAGCAGCGCGAAAGCGCCGCCGAAATCGCCGCCATGACGGCGCCGGTCAGTTCGGGCGGCAAGAAAATTGTGGTGATCGATCCGGGCCATGGCGGCATTGATTCCGGCACCAACGGCGTCAACGGGTTGATGGAAAAAGACCTGGTGCTGGCCGAAGGCTTGCGTTTGGCGCAGGTGCTGAAGGCGCGCGGCTATACCGTGCACATGACCCGCGACCGGGATGTTTTCATTCCCTTGCCGGAGCGGGTGGCGCTGGCCAGCAAATGGCACGCCGACCTGATGATTTCGCTGCATGCCGATTCCAATCCCGATCCGTCTGTTAATGGCCTGTCCATCTACACTTTGTCGGATGGCCGTTCCGACCGGGAAGCCGCCGCCCTGGCCAAACGGGAAAACCAGTCGGACGTGCTGGCCGGTGTGGACCTGTCGGAAAATACGACGGTGGCGCCGATCCTGATTGCGCTGGCCCAGCGCGACACCATCAACAAATCGTCACGCTTTGCCGAAACCGCGCTGACGCGGCTGAAAACCGCGACCGATCTTCTGGCGCGCAGCCCCCACCGGTCGGCCAGCCTGGCCGTGCTGGTGGCGCCGGATGTGCCGGCGGTGCTGATTGAACTGGGCTATCTGTCCAATGATGACGACGCCGCCCAGATGAACACCGACCGCTGGCGGGCCGGGCTTGCGGCGGGCATCGCCGACGCGGTGGACCGCAATTTTGCCGCGCCCGCCGCCCCGCATTCCGAGGCCAGGTTCCCGCCCTGAGGCAGTTTTGAGCCTCTTTTTGTTCTCAAAAACAGGTATATAGCGGGGATCAAAGGACCACCGATGCTTCGCCGTATTCTTGTGTTTGCCGGGTTTGGAGCCGCCGCGCTGGCAGCGATTGGCGTGCTGGCGGGAATTTTCTACGTTTATACCATCACCCGCGACCTTCCGAGCGTCGAGGCGCTGCAGAATTACAGCCCGCCGGTCACCACCCGCGTCTATGCCGGTAACGGCACGGTGCTAGGAGAATATGCGCGCGAGTCGCGCATCTTTGTGCCCACCGCCTATATTCCCAAGCTGGTGGCGCAGGCCTTTACCAGCGCCGAAGACCGCAATTTCTATACCCATCCGGGCATCGATCCGTCGGGCATTCTGCGCGCCGCGATCAAGGATGTGGGGTTGGTGCTGGAAGGCCGCAGGCCGCAGGGCGCCTCCACCATCACCCAGCAGGTGGCGCGCGACTTCCTGCTGAATTCCGACGTCAAGTTCAGCCGCAAGATCCGCGAGGCCATTTTGGCCATCCGCATCGATGCGACCTATCCCAAGGACAAGATCCTTGAGCTGTACCTGAACGAAATTTACCTGGGCGAGCATTCCTATGGGGTGGCGGCCGCGGCGCTGAATTATTTCGACAAGCCGCTGGATGAGCTGAGCATCAGCGAAGTCGCCTATCTGGCGGCGCTGCCCAAGGGGCCGGCCAATTACGATCCGCGTTTTTATCACGCCGCGGCGCTGGACCGGCGCAACTGGGTGATCGGCCAGATGGCCGAGAATGGTTACATCACCGACGCGCAGGCCAAGGCGGCGCAGGCCGAGCCGCTGGTGGCGCAGATGCGCGCCTTGGGCAGCCAGACTGCGGACGTGGATTATTATGTCGAGGAAGTGCGCCGCCAGCTTTACAAGCAATATGGCGTCAAGGCGCTTTACGATGGCGGGCTTCAGGTGCGGGCCTCGCTGGATACGCGGCTGCAGAATTTCGCGGTCGGCGCGCTGCGCAGCGGGCTGGTGCGCTATGACCGGCGCCATGGCTGGCGCGCGCCCAAGAACCATGTCGATCTGAACGGCGACTGGAAAAAAGACCTGGCCAAGATTGCCGCCACGCCCAAGGCCCAGTCGGGCATCGAAGCCTGGAAGATGGCGGTGGTGCAGGCCTATGACGGCAAAGCCATCAAGATCGGTTTCGTGGATGGCAGTGCCGGCGTCATTCCTTATGACGGCTACAAATGGGCCAAGCCCGAACTGCCCAATCAGACCTGGGGCCCGGTGCCCGACCGGCCGCAGCTGGTGGCCAAGCCGGGCGATGTTCTGTACGTCGAGCCGGAAGGCAAGCCGGGCGAATATGGCCTGCGGCAAATTCCGGAAATCAACGGCGCCATTGTGGCGATGGATCCGCATACGGGCCGCGTGATGGCGCTGTCGGGTGGTTTCTCCTATGCCTCGTCGCAATTTGACCGCGCCATGCAGGCGATGCGTCAGCCCGGTTCGTCCTTCAAGCCGTTCGTTTATGCCGCGGCGCTGGACAATGGCTACACGCCGTCGAGCAAGGTGTTGGACGCGCCGTTTGAAAAAGACATGGGGCCGGGCCAGGGCATCTGGCGGCCGGACAATTTCGAAAAAGGCAACTTTCTGGGCGACACGACCTTGCGGCGCGGCGTGGAATTGTCGCGCAACGTGATGACGGTGCGGCTGGCCGACACCATCGGCATGGACAAGATTGTGCCTTATCCCATTCGCTTTGGTGTCTATGATAAGCTGCCGCCGCTTCTGGCCAATTCGCTGGGCGCGTATGAAACCACGCTGATAAGGCTGGTCACGGGCTATTCGGAATTCGTCAATGGCGGCAAGAAAGTCACCCCGTCATTGATCGACCGCATTCAGGACCGCAATGGCCGCACCATCTGGCGCCATGACACGCGCAACTGTGAAGGCTGCAACGACGCCACCTGGCACGACCAGCAGGAGCCTTTGCTGGCCGATACGCGTGAGCAGATCATTGACCCGCGCACCGCCTATCAGATCGTTTCGATTTTGCAGGGCGTGGTTCAGCGCGGCACTGCCGCGGTGTCGGTGGGGGCGCAGATCGACAAGCCGCTGGGCGGCAAGACCGGCACCTCATCGGATTCGCAGAGCGTCTGGTTCATCGGCTTTTCGCCGGATTTGGCGGCGGGCGTGTATGTGGGCTTTGACGACAACCGCACCCTGGGCAAGGAGCTGAGCGGCGAGGACGAACAGGGCGCCACGGTGGCCGCGCCGGTGTTCCGCGATTTCATGAAGGGCGCGCTGGCCGACCAGCCGCCCACACCGTTCCGTGTGGCGCCGGGCATCGAACTGGTCCCAGTGAATGCCAAGACCGGCGATCCGGCGCCGGCGGGATCACCCGGCTCGATCATGGAAGCCTTCAAGGCCGGTACGGCGCCGGGCGAAAGCAACGCGCCCATTGGTGGGGTGGTTGGCGCGGATGCGGATGGTGTTGTGGCGGCAGGGGCGCCGGGCGCGGCGGCTGGCGCAGCAGGCAAGCCGACGACCAACGGTGATGTCGGTGAAGGTACCGGAGGCCTTTACTGACGGCTGCTCACCACTTATATCGCCAGCATCATGCGCCCGGAAACCCAACGTCAAATCGCCGAGATCGAGCAGGCCATCGCCCTGCTGAGGAGGCATCTTTGACTGGGACAAATCGCTTCGCCGTCTGGATGAGCTGAACGCCAAGGCTGAAGATCCGTCCATCTGGAATGATTCCACGTCCGCGCAGAAATTGATGCGCGAGCGCCAGAAGCTGGACGTTGCGCTTTCGGCGGTGCGCTTTCTGGAAAACGAGCTGGCGGACGCCACCGGCCTGATCGAAATGGCGGAAGCCGAAAATGATTCCGCCATGGTGGCCGATGCCGAAAAAAGCGTGGTCGCGCTGGCAAAGAAAGCCGAGCAGCAGCGGCTGAAATCCATGCTGTCGGGCGAGGCGGACGGCAATGACGCCTATCTGGAAATTCACGCCGGCGCCGGCGGCACCGAAAGCCAGGATTGGGCTTCGATGCTGTTTCGCATGTATATGCGCTGGGCCGAGGGCCATGACTACAAGCTGCAGCTGATCGAAGAAAGCGAAGGCGAGGGCGCGGGGCTGAAATCGGCCACCATCCGCGTCAATGGCGAGAACGCCTATGGCTGGCTGAAGACCGAGGCGGGCGTGCACCGGCTGGTGCGAATTTCGCCGTTCGATTCCAATGCGCGGCGGCACACGTCTTTTTCAAGCGTCACGGTCTATCCGGTGATCGATCAGTCGATCGAGATCGACATTCCTGA
>CAIXUE010000028.1 GCA_903922545.1 uncultured Alphaproteobacteria bacterium
CGGGATGGACAAGTCCCAGAACATTGGTCGGAAAATCGCATTGTTATATTACCCGGTTGATATTGCATTTATATTTTACCCGGGTAATACATATTTATGACCTACACAGCTTTTTCCCGTTTCCAGCATCTGGCCTCCGGCTCCCTGGCTGAGGTTTTTGCCGCCAGCCGGGATATTCCTGGCGCGCTGATCTATGACCAGGAAACCGGCCGGGTGGTGGATATCGACCCCCGCCACCCACCCGGGGAAGAAACCGCCCGCCCCGGCCGGCCCAAGCTGGGGGTGGTGGCGCGCGAGATCACCCTTTTGCCCCGGCATTGGGACTGGCTGGCTGCGCAGCCCGGCGGGGCTTCGGTGGCCCTGCGCAAGCTGGTGGATGCGGCCCGGACCAATCCCAGACTGCAACAGCGCGCCCGGCGCGATTGTCTTTATCGTTTCATGACCGCGCTGGTGGGCGATGCACCGGGATATGAAGAAGCGATCCGGGCGCTTTATGCGGGCCAGTGCGAAGAATTCGCCGCCCATATCGAAGCCTGGCCGCCCGATATCCGCGCCAAACTGGAAGAACTGGCCGAAGCCGCGTTTGACTAATTTTGGTCGCACGGTCGGACGGAAAACCGGTTCGGGCGCAGTGCGCCCTCCCACTTTTCCTGGTCGATGCTCCTTAAAAATCTGAGATCAATCCCTTTTTCTCCCAGTCGCCATAGCGCGTGGGTTCGGGGCCTTTGGGGCCATTGCGCTCCGGCGGCAGGGCCGGGGGCTTTTGCTGCTCCCGCCGCGCCTCGGCTTCCGCCCTGGCGCGCTTGCCGGCTTCTTCGATCCGGGCGGCGACTTGCTCAGGCGTATCTTTCACTTTTGCAATCCTGCTTGACCCGTGGGCTTCCCAGCTTACATCAAGGCGGTATCGGGTGAGAATTGCGCGATGAATATTTTCAAGACCGGCCTGCTGATGGGCCTGATGATGGGCCTGTTCCTGGTGGTGGGCGCCGTGATCGGCGGCGCCGGCGGCATGATGGTGGCGTTTGTGATCGCCGCCGGCCTCAACCTGATGGCCTACTGGAACTCCGACAAGATGCTGCTGCACATGTATGGCGCGCGTCAGGTCGATGCCGCCAGCGCGCCCGATCTTTATCACATCGTCGAACAGCTGGCCGCCAATGCACGGCTGCCCATGCCCAAGGTTTTCATTTCCGAAAATCCGCAGCCCAATGCCTTCGCCACAGGGCGGAGCCCCGAACATGCCGCGGTCTGCGTCACCAGCGGGCTTTTGCAGCGTGTCAGCAATGAAGAACTGGCCGGCGTGATCGCGCATGAATTGGGCCATGTGCGTAACCGCGACACCCTCACCATGACCATCACCGCCGTGATTGCGGGGGCCATCGGCATGCTGGCGAATTTCGCATTCTTCAAGGGCGGCGACCGCCGCAACAATCCGCTGGGCCTGGTGGGCATTCTGCTCGTGACCATGCTGGCGCCTTTCGCCGCCATGCTGGTGCAATCGGCCATCAGCCGTAGCCGCGAATTCGAAGCTGACCGCGCGGGAGCAGAACTCACCGGCCGCCCGCTCTGGCTGGCCAATGCGCTGGCGGCGATTGACAGTTCCGCCCAGCGGATCGACAACCCC
>CAIXUE010000029.1 GCA_903922545.1 uncultured Alphaproteobacteria bacterium
ACTTCTTTCTCCAACGCTTCGCTGTGCAGGGCGTGGTTGGTGATGTTCACATCCACCCCGGCCTTGGCCGCGATACCGGCCCAGCGGTCCAGCGAGGCAATCTGCGCCCGCTGCAGATCCACATCGGCTGGCGCGCCGCCCGTGCCGCCAAAATAGCCCACCACATGCGGTGTGCCATGGTCGGTCACGTTGAAAATGGAAGACAGCACACCCTTGGCATGGCCGGGCGTGATGTAAAACGTCACTTTGGTATCGCCCAGGGTCAGGCTCTGGCCATCGCCCATCGCCATATCCTTGTCGGGAATGGGCAGCTTGCTGAAGGGCCCGCCAGGATTGGCGGCAATCTGCGCCATGCCGTCCCAGGCAATCGCAGACGCAATCACCTTGGCGCCATAGGTTTTCTGCAAATAGCGGGCGCCGCCATAATGGTCGGGATGCTCATGGGTGATGACAATGTATTTGATGTTTTTGGGATCAAGGCCCAGCGCCACCATGTTGGGCACCAGGATGTTCTTGGCTTCGTCTTCATTGTTGAGGGTGTCGAAGACAATAATGCCGGCGCTTGTCACCAGCGCCTGGGCGGAAACTTCGTTCTCACCGATGGAATAAAAATTGTCGAACAGCTTGGTGGGCGTGATCTTGCCCTTGTACTGGATGCCGTTCACGCGCAGCGGAAAGCGCGGGCTGATGATGCAGCGATGCGCCATGTCCTGAAAAAGATCGTTGCCGGCGATCTTGCGCGCCGCCGACAGATGCTGTGCCACGGCCTGGCGCAGCTCATGGGGATATTCAATCGGGGCGGGATAGTCCGCGGCGCTTTTGCCCTGGTCCTGGGCCAGAGCGCCTCCGGACAGCAGAAACATTGCACCGGCGAAACCCGCAAACCCTCTGGATGCCATCGAATCCTCCCGCACGCGCGGTTGATGATACCGAAATATGGCAACGCAATGAATCGGAACCCGGAAATCCGCCGCAAAACCACGCGGCGGCATAAAAAACGGGCGCGCCCTATTCGGCGGGCGCGGCCGCGTTTTTGGACTTGCGCCCCAGGCGCGACACCCGCGCCTCCAGCTGGTCCAGATAAATGTAGATCACCGGGGTGATGTAAAGGGTCAGCACCTGGGAAAACAGCAGGCCGCCCGCCACGCAAAGCCCCAGCGGCCGGCGCGATTCCGCGCCCGCGCCCAGACCCAAAGCGATGGGCAAGGTTCCCATCATGGCCGCCATGGTGGTCATCATGATGGGGCGGAAGCGGATCTTGGCGGCCTGCAGGATGGCATATTCCGACGAAACATTTTCGGACCGCTGCAGCCCCAGCGCGAAATCGATCATCATGATGGCGTTTTTCTTGACGATGCCGATCAGCATGATCATGCCGACAAAGGCGTACAGCGTAAGCGGCAAGCCAACAAGAAACAGGATCAACAGCGCGCCCATCGCCGCCGAAGGCAGGCCCGACAGGATGGTGAGCGGATGGATCAGGCTCTCATACAGAATGCCCAGAATGATATAGACCACGATCATGGCCACAAACAGCAGCATGCCCATATTCTGGGTGGATTGCTGGAAGGCCGCCGCCGTGCCCTGGAAGCTGCCGGCGATGGTGTCGGGCACGCCGATATCCTGGGTCGCCTTGTTCATCGCGGTGACGGCGTCGCTCAAGGTGTAACCCTTGGTCAAATCGAACGAGATCGTCACAGACGGCAATTCACCGGAATGGTTGATACTGAGCGGCTGGGTGCCGGGCGTCACCGTGGTCACCGACGACAAAGGCACCAGCGTGCCCGCATTGGTCGTCACATACAGCCGGTCCAGATAGGTGGCCTTTTCCTGGAACGACGGCAGCAGTTCCAGGATCACCGCATACTGGTTGGCGGGCCGGTTAATCTGGGAAATCTGCTGGCCGCCAAACGCGTCGCCCAGCGCGGTTTCAATATTCTGCGGCGGCACATTCATGGCCGCGGCGCGGTCACGGTCGATCGCCACATGCACCGAGGGCATCGCCGCATCCAGATCGCTGTTGACGCCGACAAAGGCGGGCAGATCCCTTAGATAGGCCACCAGGCGGTCAGACACATCCTTGAGCTGGTCCAGATCGGTGCCCTGCATGGTGTACTGATAAGTCGAGCGGCCGCTGCGCCCGCCGATATTGATCGAGGGCGGGTTGGTGACGAAGACATTGATGCCCGGGAAGCGCGCCAGCTTCGCGCGCAGTTCGCGGGCAACTTCGTCGGCAGACATATGACAAGGGAAAATATGAAACTCCGTGCAGCTTTGGCGCTCCGCGACCGGTTTTAAGGGAATGATGCGCAGCAGGCCCGAATTGCTGCCGGCGGCGCCGTTGGCGCTGGGCATCATCTCGGGCGAATTGGTCACATTGGGATCGGAGTCCAGCACTTTGCCCACTTGCGCCAGATAGGTGTACATCTGATTGAACGACGTGCCGTTGGCGGACTGGATCTGCCCCGTCAGGCGGCCCTGATCGTCTGAGGGAAGAAAATCTTCCTGCATGACCATGAACAGGCCGACACTGGCCAGAATACTGGCGAAGAACAGGCCCAGAATAACCGGGCGATGCCCGACCGCCCAGTTCAGCGAACGGTCATAGCCATCCTGAATTTTATTGAAGGTGTTTTCGCTCCAGCGATAAAAAGCGTTGTGCGCCTCGCCCTGCTCGTCCTTCAGCATATAGGCGCACAGCATCGGCGTCAGCGTCACGGAAATGATGCCGGAAAACACGATGGCGATAATGATGGTGACGGCGAATTCGTGCAGCAGCCGTCCCACAATGCCGCCCATGAAGATGACGGGAATGAACACCGCCGCCAGGCTGACGGTCATGGACAGAATGGTGAACCCGATCTCGCCCGAACCTTTCATCGCCGCGGCGTAAGGCTTTTCGCCATGCTCGATATGCCGGACGATATTTTCCAGCATCACGATGGCGTCATCGACCACAAAACCCACCGACAGGGTCAGCGCCATCAGCGACAGATTGTCGAGATTATATCCAAACGACGCCATGCCGGCGAAGGTGGCGATCACCGCAATGGGCAGCGCCAGCGAAGGCACCAGCGTCGCCGAAAGCCGGCGCAGGAAAATGAAGATCACCGCCACCACCATCAGGCCGGCGATCACCAGCGTGATCTGCACGTCATTGACCGAAGACCGGATCTGATCGCTCTGGTCATACAGAATGACCAGCTGCACACCCTTGGGCAGGCCCGCCTCGAAACGCGGCAGAATGGCCTTGATGCGGTTGATCACTTCAACGGTGTTGGAGCCCGGCTGCCGGTTGACCTGCAGCATGGCCACTTTCTTGCCGTGCAGCCAGGTGCCGCCCAGCCCGCTTTCCTGGCCGTCAATCACAGTCGCCACTTCGCCCAGCCGCACCGGCGCGCCGTTGCGATAGGCGATCACCTGGTTGCGGAAATCGCTGGCATCGTTGAGCTGACCCGTGGCCAGAATGGACGCCGCCTGGCGCACGCCATTGATGGCGCCGGTGGCCTGGTTGACGTTGGCAGCCGCGATGGCATTGGAAAGCTGGTCAATGCCGATCTGGCGCGCCGCCAGCGCGTCGGGATCGGCCTGAATGCGCACGCCATATTTGCCCTGGCCGAACACCTGGATCTGCGCCACGCCTTCGATGGTCGAAATCTGCCGCGCCAACAGCGTCTCGGCATATTCGTCCATGTCGTTCAGCGCCATCGTGTCCGACTTCATCACGATATACATGATCGGCTGGTCGTTGGGATTGACCTTGCGGAAGCTGGGCGGGCGCGGCATCGCCTTGGGCAACTGGCCCAGCGCGGCGGAAATTCCCGCCTGCACGTCTTGCGCCGCCAGGTCGATATTGCGGTCCAGCGCGAACTGGATGGTGATGTTGGTCTGGCCGATGCTGCTCGACGAGGTCATCTGGTCGATGCCCGGAATGGTCGAGAAGGAATTTTCCAGCGGCCCCGCCACGCCCGACGCCATGGTCACGGGATCGGCGCCCGGCAAGGCGGCGCTGACGCTGACGGTGGGGAAATCCACATTCGGCAGGTCGGAAACCGGCAGGGTGAAATAGCCGAACAGGCCGAAAATCACCAAGGCCGCCATGACCAGGGTGGTCATGATCGGCCGTTCGATGAAGATGCGGGAAATGTTCATGGCCGCTTAGTCCTTGGCCTTGCCGCGCGCGCCGCGCGCGCCCTTGCCGCCGGCGGGCCGCGCCACGATGGTGCGGAAGGAAACCTTGCTGCCCGGCACCACGCGCAGGCCGCCATCGGTAACCACCTGCTGGCCGCCCTTCAGTTCGCCCTCAACCGCCATATTGGTGCCGTCATCAAACTGAACCGTCACCGGCACCTTTTCCACGGCGTTCTTGGCGCTGATGCGATAGACATAATTGCCGTCGGGCCCGTTGATCACGGCCACGCGCGGCACCACCACGGCGCCCGGAATATCGTCCAGCGATACGGTCACATCCACCAGCTGGCCCGGCACCAACGCGCCGTCCTTGTTGGGAAAAGTGGCGCGCAGTTCAATCGTGCCGGTGCTGCTGACGGCGTTGCTGATAAAGTTGATGGGGGCTGAGATATCCTTGCCGCCCTGATTGTGCAGGTTGACCGCCGCGGTCAGCCCGCCCTTGGCGGCGCGCGCCTGAATGCGCGGCAGATCCGATTGTGGCAGGTTGAAGGAAACCTTGATGGGCTGAATCTGCGCCAGCATCACCAGCGGCGTGGTGGTGCCATTGACCGACACCAGATTGCCCGGCTGCAGCAGAATGGGCCCGGTCTTGCCATCCACCGGGGCGCGAATTTCGGTGAATTCCAGATTGAGCCGCGCCGCTTCCACCGCGCCGCGATCAGATGTCACCAGCGCCGCATCCGCCTTGGCGGCGGCGTCGGACTGGTCGCGCTGCTGGGTGGAAATGGCGTTCTGCGTGAAAAGCGTGGCATAGCGCTTGGCGTCGGCGGCGGCGCTGGCCAGCGATGCCTCATCGCGCTCCAGCTGGCCTTGCGCCTGGGTCAGCGCGGCCTGAAAAGGCCGGGGATCGATCTGGAACAAAAGATCGCCCGCCTTCACCATCTGGCCTTCGGTGAAATAGGCCTTGGTCAGCTGGCCCTGCACCCGCGCCGTAACCGAAACCGAGGAATTGGCCACCACCGTGCCGATGGTGCTTTTGACCACCGCCATGTCTTCGGTATGGGCCGCGGCCACGGTCACCGGCACCACGGGCGCGCGGCGGGGGCCCGCATCATTGCCGCTATGGCTCCAGTAATAATAAGCGGCCAGCACAACCAGCAGCGCGCCGCCGCCGATCAGCTAACGCTTGAGCGGCGAAGCGCCCTGGTCACGCGCGGCGCCCTGAAGGCGCGGCGAGGTCTGGATGTTCATTTTCTTCCCCTGGCAAGCCGCTCTTTTCCTGTCGGCCCCTCGCAAAAATCATAGCACAGACGATTTTGGGGCAAGGGCGCATTCTGCGCGCCGGGCGCCACAGAAATGTTAGTTGCGGCTGCGAAACACGAAAACTATATATATTTCAAATGGTTACCTAAGCGAAAATCACCATCCACCACACCCCCGCCCCGGCTTTCAAATTCGGGGGTGAGGCCCCGCGCAAATCGTTATGATGGATTTTCGCAAATCTCCCGCCCGGCCATGACCCCGCAACTTGAGTTTCAGCAAGCCGTTTCGCTGCACCAGCAAGGCAAGGTGGCGGAGGCCGAAAAGCTTTACCGGGGCCTGATGGCGGCGGTGCCGGGCAATTTTCCCGTCCGCTACATGCTGGCGCTGCTTTGCTATCAGCAAACGCGCGGCCCCGAAGCGCTGGTGCTGATTGAAACCGCGCTGAAGCTGAACCCGCGCTCCGCCGATGCCTTGGCGCTGCATGGCGTGCTGCTTTATGGCCAAGGCCAGTTTGCGCAAGCGCTTGCGGCTTTCGACGCCGCCATCGCGGAAAAGCCGCAGGATGCAAGCGCCTGGTACAATCGCGGCCTGTCGCTGCTGGCGCTGGGCCGGCTGGAAGAATCGCTGGCTTCGCAGGACAGGGCGCTGGCGCTCAATCCCGGTCATGCCGATGCCTGGTTCCGGCGCGGCATGACGCTCCAGGGACTGAGGCACAATCCCGAAGCCCGCGAAAGTTACACAAGGTCACTGGCGCTGAAACCGGATCACGCCGAAGCCTTTTTCGGGCGCGGCGTGGCCGCCTGGATAGGCGGGATGGATTTTGAAGCGGCGGCGGCCGACCTGAAACAGGCGCTGCGGCTGGACCCCGATTGTCCCTGGGCGCCGGGCTGGTTGTTCCTGGTGCGCCAATACGCCGGCGACTGGCGCAATTTCGACGACGATGTGGCGCGGATTGATGCGGGCGTACGCGCCGGAAAACGGGTCACCGAACCGTTTGTCTACCAGGCCATCAGCAACTCGCCGGCCGACCTTGCGGCCTGCGCGCAGATCTATGCCGCCGACCGTTATCCGTCGCACGCCCCGCGCGCCCAAAGCCGCCCGCGCGCCTCCGGCAAAATCCATGTCGGCTATGTCTCGGGTGAGTTTCGAGACCAGGCCACCGCCTATCTGATGGCGGGGCTATACGAATGCCATGACCGCGAAAAATTCCGCATCACCGCCTTCGACAATGGCTGGAACGATGGCAGCGCGGTGCGTCAAAGGCTGGACAGATCAATCGAAAAATTCGTCGATATTTCGCGCCTCACCGGCGCCGAGGCGGCCAAGGCCGTGACCGCGGAAGAGATAGACATACTGGTCAATCTCAACGGCTATTTCGGCGAACATCGCATGGATCTGTTCGCCCGGCGCCCGGCGCCGCTTCAGGTCAATTATCTGGGCTTTCCCGCCACTTTGGGCGCTGACTATATGGATTACCTGATCGCCGACCGCATCGTCATTCCGGAAAGCGAGCGGCGGTTTTACAAAGAACAGATCGCGTATTTGCCGGACAGCTATCAAGTGAATGACGCCGGCCGGGGCATTGCAGAAATTATTCCCTCGCGCACCGAATGCGGCCTGCCGGAAACATCCTTCGTGTTCTGCAACTTCAACGCCAGCTACAAGCTGACGCCGCACGCCTTTGCCGGCTGGATGCGTATCTTGCGCCAGGTGCCGGACAGCGTGCTGTGGCTTTTGCAATTCCATCCGCGCTTTTGCGAAAATTTGCGGGTGGCGGCTGAGGCGCAGGGCATTTCGGCAACGCGCATCCTGTTCGCGCCGGTGGTGGGACAGCAAGCGCATCTGGCGCGGCTGGCGCGGGCAGACCTTTTCCTGGACGCCCTGCCCTACAACGCCCACACCACGGCCAGCGACGCCTTGTGGGCAGGCGTACCGCTGGTGACATGCCGCGGCCACGCCTTCGCCGGTCGTGTCGCCGCCAGCCTCCTCACCGCCATCGGCCTGCCCGAACTGGTGCGCGAAAACCAAAACGATTATGAAGCCCTGGCCGTATCCCTGGCGCAAAATCCGCAAGAGCTTGCTTCCATCCGCCGCAAGCTGGCGCGGAACCGCCTGACCATGCCGTTGTTCGACACACCGCGTTTTGCGCGCAATCTGGAAGCCGCTTATGAAACCATGTGGCAGAATTTTCAGGCCGGGCTTGCCCCGCAAGGCTTTGCCGTGAAGACGCCATGACGCCGCAAGAGATTTTTCAACAGGCGCTTGTCCTGCATCGCCAGGGCAAGCTTGGCCTGCCGGATATTTTGTACCAGCATGAGTGAGACTACTGCATAGCTGGCGTTTCATCCAGATGGGGTGGCGCGGGCATAAAAGTCTGTGGCGCAGGTGGCCGATATCCCAGCGATGAGTGGGGTCTGACGGTGTTGTAGTGGTGACGCCATTGCTCGATGAGGACCTTAGCTTCCTTGAGGCTGCAGAAGATTTCGCCATTGAGCAGCTCGTCCCGCAGCTTGCCGTTGAAGCTTTCGCAATAGCCGTTTTCCCAGGGGCTGCCCGGTTCGATGTAGAGCGTCTTGGCGCCAACATTCGCCAGCCAGCTCCGGACGATCTTGGCGGTCATCTCCGGGCCGTTGTCGGATCGGATGTGTTCGGGGATACCGCGTACCAACATCGCGTCTGCCATGGTTTCCAGAACGCCCAGGCTGTTGATCCGCCTGGCAACCCGGATCGCCAGGCATTCCCGGGTGAACTCGTCGATCAGCGTCATCAGCCGCACCTTGCGGCCATCGTGGGTCTGGGCCTCCACAAAGTCATAGGACCAGACATGGTTGCACCGCTCCGGACGCAGCCGGATGCAGGAACCGTCA
>CAIXUE010000030.1 GCA_903922545.1 uncultured Alphaproteobacteria bacterium
AGATCATTGAAGGCGTGCGATATGCCCCCGCCTCGGCCCGCTACAAGGTCTATATCATCGACGAAGTGCACATGCTGTCCAAGCAGGCCTTCAACGGCCTGCTCAAGACTCTGGAAGAACCGCCGCCGCATGTGAAATTCATTTTCGCCACCACCGAAATCCGCAAAGTCCCGGTGACTGTCTTGTCGCGCTGCCAGCGGTTCGACCTGCGCCGCATCGATGGCGCCGAACTGACGCCCTATCTGGCCGCCATCGCGGAAAAAGAAAATGTGAAGATCGAAAGCGGCGCCCTGGCGCTGATCGTGCGCGCCGCCGAAGGCTCGGCCCGCGATGCGCTGTCGCTGCTGGACCAGGCCATCGCGCATGGTGAGGGCGACGTCATCAAGGCTGACACCATCCGCGCCATGCTGGGTCTGGCCGATCGTGGCCGCATCCTCGATCTGTTTGAAAAAGTCATGGGCGGCCAGATCGCCGACGCCCTCACCGATCTCAAATCGCTTTACGATTCCGGCGCCGATCCGCTTGCGATGATGCAGGATCTGCTGGAGATCACCCATTTCCTCACCCGCGTGAAAGTCGCGCCCAGCGCCGAAGGCTTTTTCGATGGCGGCTCAGGCGAGGCCAAGCGCGCGGCAGAACTGGCCGCCAAGTTGCAGGTCTCTTCGCTTACCCGCGCCTGGCAGATGCTGCTCAAGGGCCTGTTTGAGGTGCGCGATGCCAACCGGCCGATCCTCGCCTGTGAAATGGCGCTGATACGGCTGGCCTATGCCGCCGAACTGCCGCCCGCCGACAAGCTGGTGCGCGATATTCTTGAGAATGGCACGCCGCCCCGCGCGCCAGCACCGGGTGCGCCACGCGGGCCCGCGCCTTCCGGCAATTCTCCCGGCGCCTCCGCCACCGCGCCCCGGTTGAACCCCGCGCCCATGCCCGATGGTGCGCCGGTGATGCGGGGGCTGGAAGATATCGCGGCCCTGGCCGCGCAAAATCAGGCGCCCGTGCTGAAAGTGCATATCGAAAACGATATGCACCTGGTCAAGCTGGAACAGGCCCCTGAGATGGGACGCCTTGAGTTTCGCCCCAGCCCGCGCGCGCCGCGCACGTTGGCCGGCGATCTGCAACAGAAACTGCGCGACTGGACCGGCATCCGCTGGAGCGTTTCCATCGCCAGCGAAGGCGGCGCGCCCACGCTTGCCGAACAGAAGAAAAATGCCAAGGCGGCGCGCATTGAAAGCGTGATGCAGGCGCCCATCGTGCGTGCGGTGCTGGACCGTTTTCCCGGCGCCGAAATCGTGGCGGTGCGCGATGTGGTGGTGGAAGAAGCCGACCCCCCCGCCGCTGAAAAAGACGAATGATGACAGGCCCCTCGCTGTCATCCCCGGCGAGCGCGGGCTTCGGCCCGCGTGAGGGAAGGGGACCCAGGTATATAAACCGGCCCGGTCTTGGTAATTTGACGCCGCCTTCCTTTTTTCTGTCATTCCCGCGAAAGCGGGAATCCACCTTTGCCATCTCTGCGCGCGAAATCCTCCGATGAGTTCCGGTTCCGAAATTGAGCGGCTGATCCAGCTGCTCGCCAAACTGCCCGGCCTCGGTCCCCGTTCGGCGCGCCGCGCCGCGCTGGTGCTGCTGAAGAAGCGCGACCTGTTTCTGGAACCGCTGGCCGAAGCCATGCAGGCCGCCAGCGCCGCCACCAAGAATTGCGAAACTTGCGGCAATCTGGATACCACCAGTCCCTGCGCCATCTGCCGCGATGCCCGCCGCGATCCCGCCATTCTTTGTGTGGTGGAAGATGTCGCCGATCTGTGGGCGCTGGAGCGGGCAGGGGTTTTTCGCGGCCGCTATCATGTGCTGGGCGGCGCGCTCAGCGCGCTGGACGGCGTAACCCCCGAACGCCTCACCGTCGCGGCGCTGCTGGAACGCGTCAAGGACGGCGTGGATGAAGTGATCCTGGCGATGAACGCCACGGTCGAAGGCCAGACCACGGCGCATTATCTGATGGATCATCTGACCGGCGTGAAAGTCACCCGGCTGGCGCATGGCGTGCCGGTGGGCGGCGAGTTGGATTACCTCGACGAAGGTACGCTTAGCGCCGCCTTCAAAGCCCGCCGCTCACTTTAGTTTATTTCCACCATGGGCGGGCTTGACCCGCCCATCCAGGGATCGAAGAGCCTTGTTGGCCGCTAACTTTCCAAGCTTCCCAACATACGCGGCCCGAATATGGTCGCCGCCATCAGCGCCACGCCAAGGGCAAGATCATTGGCCGGCGACAGATTGCCAACCCAATTCAGATTCAATCCGGGCATCACCAGCGCCAGCAGCACAATGGCGGCGGCGCAAAGCCCAAAGCTGCGGATCATTTCGCGGCGAAAACGGCTCTGCTCGGCCCGCGCCATCACGGCCATGACGAAATAAGGGTCCTGCGCCGGCGGCATATCCGCCGCCAGAAGGGCGCTCAGCTGCATGTCATCCATCGGAACCTCCAAGCGCGGACACAAGCTTTTCCCTTCCCCGCGCGATATGCGATTTTACCGTGCCCAGCGGCAAACCCAAAGCCTCTGCCGCTTCTTCATGGGTGAAACCGGCCAGAAGATTAAGCAACAAGGCCGCGCGCGGTTCCGGCGGCAGCGCGGCCAAGGATTTGGCCAGATCCAGCCTCAAGCCGGGATCCGGCACCGTGATGGTTTCGCTGTCCGCCGCCGCCTGCTCCCGCCGCAGCAGCCGCGCCAGCCCGCGCTTGCGCTCACGGTATTTGCGCCAGGCAATGCCGAACAGCCAGGGCCGGAAACTGCGCGCCGCATCAAAGCGCGCCATCTGCTCCCAGGCAAAAACAAATGCCTCCTGCGCCAGATCATCGGCATCGGCATGATTGCCGCAAAGCCGGCGCAGAAATGCGCGCAGCGCCTGCTGATGCTGGCGCACAAGCTGCGAAAAATCTTCCGCCGAACCGGCCTGGGCTTCGCGAACCCAGGCTTGTTCGGCCTGGGGGTTGGTCACGGCGGCGGCGTCCGCTGGTCGTCCCGGTCATTCCTGGATGGGTGGTCGGACAAGATATTGCCCAGAAAGCCCGCCCCCATGCCGGCCAGGATAAACCCGACAAAAAGAACGCCATTGGGGCCTTCGCCTATAATGCCGGAAAGCCCAAACACAAACCCCGCCGCCAAACCGAAAAACAGGCCAACCGGAACCCAGTTGCGTTGGGGCAAAGTCCAGCGGTCGCCGCGGCAGTCCTGCACTGGCTGACGCAGCGCTTCCAGCAATTGCGGCGGCGGATCCTTGCCCTGGTCGGCATAAGCCTTGATCAGGTCCAGCGTCTGCTGCGAGCGGTTGTGATCCAGCGATATGCGGATGATCCGGCTGACCATCCAGAACAGGGGGAAAATCAGCCACCAGAACCGGTTGAACAGGACAAATGCGCCGCCATGCATGGCCGAAAACTCCCTTTTTCTCCCGCTATTGGCCGCCCACGCCCGGTGCGGATGCGGCCTTACGAGAGTTTTTTCACCTCGTCCGGGGCCAATTCCACCCGCTCGATCTTCTCGCCCCGGCTGATGATCTTCTCCGTGGAAACCGTGATGTCGCGGATATCGCCTTCCGCCTGGCCGAAATGGGTCTGCAGCTTGGCCACCCGTTCGCCCAGGCGCTTCACATCGCCCACCAGCACACCCACTTCCTTGCGGATCAAATCGGCCTGCTCGCGCATGCGCGCATCTTTCATCACCGTCTGGATGGTGGTGATCGCCAGCATCAGAATATTGGGCGACACCACCATCACCTGCTGGCGGTGGGCGTTCTGAATCAGACCTTCAAAGTCGGCATGCAGGTCGGCATAAATCGCTTCCGACGGCACGAACATGATGGCCGGGGTCTGCACTTCGCCCGGGATAAGATATTTCTCCGCGATATCGGTGACATGCTTGCCGACATCGCTTTTCACCCGCGCCAGCGCCACTTTCTTTTCATCGTCATTGGCCGCGGCGCGCAGCAGGCTGAAACATTCCAGGGGAAATTTGGCGTCAATCACCAGCAGCGCCTTGTTGCCGGGAATGCGGATCACGCAATCGGGCCGGTTGCGGTTGGAAAGGGTGAACTGAAAATCATAAAGCGTGGATGGCAACCCATCGCGCACAATGCTTTCCATCTGCGCCTGGGCAAAGGCGCCCCGCGCCTGCTTGTTGGACAGCACATGCTGCAGCGACACCACCTGCCCCGACAGGTCCGAGATATTCTTCTGCGCTTCGTCAATCACCGTCAGCCGCGCCTGAATGCCGCCCAGTGTCTCGCCGGTCTTGCTGGCGCTCTCTTTCAGGTTCTCGCCCAGCCGCTTGTCCAGCGCCTCGATCCGCTCGGCCAGGGTACGGGAAAGCTGCGCCTGCGCTTCCAGGCTGGCCTGGAACTGGCCGGCAATGGCGCCCTGTCCCGAAATCACTGTATCCATGCGGGGATCCGGCCGCGCCGGTTCCACGGGCATGGTTTTGGGCCGGGCAAACGCGAAAATCAGCGCAGCCGCCACGATCCCAACCGCCAGGATTATCAGCCCCAATTCCATGCTTCTTGACCCTTTTGGGCCGCCGCCCTATCTGAGCGTCATGGCCGTCCACCCCATCCTTACCGCGCCCGACCCGTGCCTGAAAGCCGTCTCCACCGATGTCGCGGTGGTGGATGCCCAAATCCGCAAGCTGGCTGAAGACATGGCCGATTCCATGTACGCCGCCGACGGTATCGGCCTGGCTGCCGTCCAGATCGGGGTGCCCAAGCGAGTGATTGTGATGGACCTGGATCAGAAAGAAGACGGCAAAAAGACCGGCAAGAAAAACTGGCGGGTCTTTATCAATCCCAAAATCCTCTGGGCCTCGGAAGAAATGGCCACCTATGAGGAAGGCTGTCTTTCGGTGCCCGAGATTTACGACGATGTGGACCGGCCCGCCCGCATCAAATGCGAATATCTGGATCTGGACGGCAAGCGCATTGAAATCGAAGCCGATGGCATGCTGGCCACCTGCCTGCAGCATGAGATGGACCATCTGGAAGGCGTGCTTTTCATCGACCACCTCTCCAAGCTCAAGCGCGCCATGCTGCTCAAGAAACTGGCCAAAGCCAAAAAGATTTCGGCCTGATGCCGCTCAGATTGGCATTCATGGGAACGCCGGACTTCGCCGTCCCGGCGCTGGCCGAACTGATTGCCCAGGGCCATGACATCGCCGCTGTTTATTCTCAGCCTCCCCGGCCGAAAGGGCGCGGCATGGAGGTAGAACCCGGCCCGGTTCATCAATTCGCCAACACCGCCAAATTGGAAGTCCGCACGCCCCTGTCGCTCAAGGGTGCGGAGGAGCAGGCCGCTTTCGCTGCTCTGGATCTGGATGCGGCGATTGTGGTGGCGTATGGCCTGCTGCTGCCAAAAGCCATTCTGGATGCGCCCCGCCTGGGCTGTTTCAATCTCCATGGCTCCCTCTTGCCGCGCTGGCGCGGCGCCGCGCCCATCCAGCGCGCCGTGATGGCCGGCGATACCGAAACCGGCGTGATGGTGATGCACATGGATGAGGGGCTGGATACCGGCCCCGTCCTGATGGCCGAACGCGTCGCCATCGGGCGCAAGACCTCGGGCGAACTTGCCGAAACACTTTCCCGCCTGGGCGCCGATTTGATGGTGCGGGCGCTGGGCGCGCTGGAACGTGGCCAGGTCGGCGAACATCAGCAATCCGCCGACGGCGTCACCTACGCCAAAAAAATCCTGAAAGAAGAAGCCCGCATCGACTGGTCCAAAAGCGCCGCTGAAATTGATGGCCTGATCCGCGGCCTTGCCCCCACACCCGGCGCCTTCAGCGAAGTGAAGGGTGAACGCCTGAAAATCCTCTATGCTGAACCCGCCGCCGGTAAAGGCACGCCAGGCGAAGTGATTTCGGATGATGGCGCCATCGCCTGCGGCGAGGGCGCGCTGCGTCTCCTGAAAGTCCAGCGTCCCGGCGGCAAGGCGATGGATGTTGCCGACATGCTCAAAGGTTTCGCCCTGCCGCCTGGCACGCGCTTCAGCTGATGCCGCGCTATCGGCTCACCATCGAATATGACGGCACCGGCTTTGTCGGCTGGCAGCGCCAGGACAATGGCGCCTCCATCCAGGGCGCGCTGGAAGATGCCATTGAAAAGCTTTCCGCCGCCCGCGTTACCGTCACCGGCGCCGGCCGCACCGATGCCGGGGTGCATGCTTTCGCCCAGGTGGCGCATTTCGACCTGGAAAAAACTTTCGAGCCCGGCAAGGTGCGCGATGCCCTGAACCATTACCTGCGCCCCGCGCCCGTGGTGGTGCTGGATGCCGCTGTGGCAGACAGTGAGTTTCATGCCCGCTTTTCCGCCACGGCGCGGCATTACCTCTATCGCATTCTCAACCGCCGCAGCCCGCCGGGACTGGACAACAACCGCGTCTGGCATGTCAGCCACAAACTCGATGCCGGGGCCATGCATCTGGCGGCTCAGGCGCTGGTCGGCCAGCATGATTTCACGACCTTTCGCGCCGCCGAATGTCAGGCGCAGTCACCGGTCAAGACGCTGGACCGCCTTGACGTCTCTGCCCGCGGCGAGGAAATTCATATCGAAGCCTCGGCCCGTTCTTTCCTGCATCACCAGATCCGTTCTTTTGCCGGCAGCCTGAAACTGGTGGGCGAGGGCAAATGGCAGCCGCGCGATCTGGCCAAGGCGCTGGCGGCGCGCGACCGCGCCGAATGTGGCCCCGTCGCACCGCCCGATGGGCTCTATTTGGTCAGGGTCGATTACTGATTAAGTAAAAACGGAACTCTCATCTGCGACCAAAGGGAACTTTTTCCGGCACGTTCCTGTCTGGAACGCTCTGCTCTTCGCCACGTTACCAGCGCATCGAAAAATTCCATTTAGACGCGCTGGTCGCGAAGAAAGGCGAAATATGAAAAAACTTCACACTGCCCTTGGAATGAGTTCCTTCCTCGCGATTGCTGCCATGGGCCTGATGGCGCCCACCGCCGCGAACGCCCAAAGCGACAGCTATGTCGCTTGCAACCAGTTCGGCGATTGCTGGCGGGTGCACCACGAATACGCCTATGGCGCAGACGCGCCGATCACCTACTACCATTCCGATTATTATGACGCCCACATGCATGATGAACACATCCACTGGCGTTCCGACCCGGCCGATGACCGCGGTTATTATGACCGGGACGGCAACTGGCATCCCGATGCGGCGGCGCATGTTGTGGCCAGCGGTGCGGCTGGCGCCGGCGTCGGCGCGGCGATTGGCTGTATCATAACGCTCCCGATCGGCTGCGCTCCCGGCGCGGCAGTCGGCGCGGCGGTCGGCGGCGGCACCGGCGTTGTGGCCGGCGCAGCAACCGCGCGTTAATCCAGACTCCGATTAGGACGATCCTTCAAACAGCAGGGGCGAAATCTTTCCCCTGCTGTTTGACCGTTCTTGGCTAAAGATCGATCACTTCCACACTGCCCGGGTCAATCGGCTCACCCAGAAAGATTTCGCCCACATTGGCGAAACGGTCCGGCGCATCCGTGGCCAGAAACTTTGCCGTGCCACCTTCGCCCTCATTCAAAAGATTTAAATCTCGCAATTTGCGTTCCACACTGGCCGCGGTGGTCTCCGCGCTATCGACCAGCGTCACATCCTTGCCCGCCACCTCCGCGATCATCTCTTTCAGCGCCGGAAAATGGGTGCAGCCCAGAACCAGGGCGCGCGGCCTGGGCATGGTGGCCAGCAGCGGTTTTAAATAGCGCTCCACCGCCAGCCGCGCGATTTCGCCTTTCACCAGTCCTTCTTCCGCCAGCGGCACCAACAAGGGCGCGGCCTGCTGCACCACCGGCAGACGCGGCGCCAGGGCCTGGATCGCCTGCACATAAGCGCCGCCTTTGACCGTGCCTTCGGTGGCGATCACCGCGATGGGGCCGCCTGGCGCCGCCGCCACCGCGGCTTCGGCGCCCGGCGCGATCACCCCCACCACCGGCAAAGGCGCAAATGCACTCGAAAGCGTGGGCAGCGCCACGCTGGAGGCGGTGTTGCAGGCCACCACCAGCATTTTGATATCGCGGGCGATCAGGGCGCGCGCCGCCTGCACGGCATAGCGCGTCACTGTGTCGGCGCTTTTGGTGCCATAGGGCAGGCGTGCCGTATCGCCCAGGTAAATGAAATTCTCGCGCGGCAGATGGGCTTTGAGGGCGCGCATCACCGTCAGGCCGCCCATACCGGAATCAAAGATCCCGATACTTGCGCTACTCACTGTGGGGGCTTCTTGAAATACGCCGCCAGCAACGCGGCATAGATTTCGGTCAGAGACGCGATTTCCGCAACGGCCACGCATTCGTCTTTCTTGTGCATGGTGGCGCCGGCCAATCCCAATTCCACCACGGGGCAGACATCCTTGATGAAACGCGCATCCGAAGTGCCGCCGGTGGTGGAAAAGAACGGCGACTGGCCGGTCACGCTTGCCACCGTGTCGCTGACCAGCTGGGTGAATTTCCCCGGCATGGTGAGAAAGGAAACCCCGCTCACCTGTGGTGTCACTTCGATCACGCAGCCCGATTCCTTGGCCAGGCGCTGGCTGCGGTCTGTCACCCAGCCCACCAGGCTTTCGGGGGTGTGTTTGTCATTGAAGCGGATATTGAATCTGGCCCGCGCTTCGCCCGGAATCACATTGGTGGCGTCATTGCCCACATCCATGCTGGTGAAGGACAGGCTCGACGGATCGAAATGGGCGTTGCCTTTATCAAGCGTGTGTTCGCTAAGCTGGCTGACCAGCTGGGCCAGCACGGGAATGGGGTTCTTGGCTTTCTGCGGATAGCCGACATGGCCTTGCGCGCCCGTCACCTTGATCTGAAAATTGACCGAGCCCCGGCGGCCGATCTTCAGCGTGTCGCCTGCGCGGCTGGCCGAAGTGGGTTCGCCCACCACGCAATGATCCGGCTTTTCGTCACGCTCCTTCAGCCAGGCCAGCATTTTGGGTGTTCCGTTGATCGCCACGCCTTCTTCATCGCCGGTGATCAAAAGACTGATCGAGCCTTTGGGCGCTCCCGCAGCCAGGATTTTGGCCGTCGCCGCGACAAAGGCTGCGATGGCCGATTTCATGTCGGCGGCGCCGCGCCCATAAAGAACGCCATCTTCGATCACTGCTGCAAAGGGATCATGGCTCCAGCCATCGCCGGGCGGCACCACATCGGTATGGCCGGCAAAGCAGAAATGCGGACTGGCAGTGCCAATGCGGGCATAAAGATTTTCCACCGGCGCGGTGCCGTTCTGCTCGAACCGCAGGCGGTGACAGGTAAAACCCAGCGCTGTCAATTCGGCTTCCAGCACGCCAAGCGCGCCGGCATCCGCCGGCGTCACCGACGGACAGCGGATCAGTCTTTGCGCAAGATCAAGAGCGTCAACCATCAG
>CAIXUE010000031.1 GCA_903922545.1 uncultured Alphaproteobacteria bacterium
CGAAACAAATTTTGGAATTTGGTGTTTTCGCCTGCCGCGCCGGCCCCAAGACGCTGGCGCTGTGGCGTACCTCAGGCGGGTGGGCATGCCTGCCTCCGCTTCGCTCCGGCAGGGCGCCAGCTTTTGTAAGCTCGCTAAAGGGCTCGCCAACAAAAGCTAGGCGTGGTGCGGTCAAGAGGACTCGAACCTCCACACCTTGCAGTACTAGCACCTCAAGCTAGCGCGTCTACCGTTCCGCCATGACCGCACAGTCAGGAAAATGCCGGTAAGCGCCGGGGTTTAGCAATCCGGGGGACGAAGCACAAGCGGGCCAATATTCACCTTTCAACCCCCGCCACCGCCGCGTTACTCTCCCGCCCCAATCCGCTAAAAATACAAGGTTTCATGCTTCATCTGATCAAATTGTGCGTCGGCATTGAAAGTCTGGAAGACCTGGCCGCCTGGCAAAAAAAGCGCCTGAAAGAGAAAAAGGCCAAGGGGCAGAAGCCTGAGCTGATCCACATCACCCGCCAGACGCCCAAGCGGGCCGAAGAATTGCTGGCAGGCGGCTCGCTTTATTGGGTGATCAAGGGCCAGATCGCCGCGCGCCAGGAGCTGCGGGAACTGCGCGCCATGACGCGCAATGGCGTGCCGCATTGCGGCCTGGTCTATGACAAAAAACTTGTTCCGGTCCTGCGCCGCCGCCGCGCCGCTTTTCAGGGCTGGCGTTATCTGGATCCCAAGGATGCGCCCGCCGATGTCGGCGCGATCAAAGGCGCAAAGGGATTGCCTGAAAAACTGCAACAGGAATTGGCGGCGCTAGGTCTGCTCTAAATTGCGAAGTTATCAATTAGACGCGTTTTGCCGATCCGCGCGGCCACCAACAACCGCGCCGGATTATCCAGTCGCGTGATTGGCGCCAAACTTTCCGCATCGCGCACGGCCACATAATCCACGCTGTCGAAACCGGCTTTCTTCAACGCCGCGGCGCCCTGTGCTTCGGCCTCCGCAATTCCGGCGCTTTGCCGCAGAAGCACCAGCACATCCGTCATCACCCGGTTCATATGTCCCGCCACAGCGCGCTCAGCCGGCGACAGATAGGCGTTGCGCGATGACATGGCGAGCCCATCTTTCTCCCGCGCAATCGGCACCGCGATGATTTCGGTGGGAAGGTTTAAATCGCGCGCCAGCCGCCGCACCACCAGAAGCTGTTGATAATCCTTCTCTCCAAAGATAGCCCAGTCGGGCAGGGCCGCCGTCAACAGCTTGGCGACAATGGTGGCGACGCCGTCAAAAAAATGCGGCCGGAAATCTGTTTCCAAACCCATGCCCGGTCCCTTGACCGAAACCGTGGTGGAAAATCCGTCCGGATACATTTCCTTTGGCCCCGGCGCGAAGATCAGCGCCGCGCCCGCGCCCTCAAGTTTCTCCCGGTCAGTTTCCAGCCCGCGCGGATAGGAATTGAAATCCTCGTTGGGCGCGAACTGGGTGGGATTGACGAAAATGCTCACCGCCACATGCGGCGTATGTTTCTTGCCCGCCGCGACCAGCGACAGATGTCCCTCATGCAGCGCGCCCATGGTCGGCACCAGCGCCACACCGTCTTTGCGCAACGGCGCCAGCGCGCGGCGCAGTTCGGCCACCGTGGTGACGATGACAGGAGCGCTCATTCAGCGTGCAACGACAGGAAAACAGGACTGCCCGCGCTGGGTGAGTTGACCGCAGACATCGCGTGCCTCGCGCTCGGCAAAGGGGCCAAAACGGGCGCGGTACAGCATATGGCCATTGGACGACTGGATGGGCGCAACGATGCGGGCGGCCTGGCCGATAATGTCCTTGGCCTTGGCGGCATATTGCTCAAGCTGCGCATTGGCCATGGTCTGGTTGGCGAAGGCGCCCACCTGAATGGTCCAGTTCTGACCGGGCGCGCTGTTCGTTGCGGCTCCGCCGGTGGCATCAATTTCGCTGACATTGGGCCGCAAGGCTGGGGGAGGCGCCGCCATTGCCACCTGTTGCTTGACCGCCGGTGCGGCCGGCGTCTGTTGCGGCCGGGGGCTTGGCTTGGCGGCTGGAACAACCATGGCCACCCGTTGCGGCGCCGGCGCGGCAGTGGCGACCAGCAGCGCGGGCTCTGGCCGCGGTGTGGGCCGGATAGACGGAATGGGCGCTCTGGGTACGGCAGGCGCCTGGACTGCCGGAACAGGTGGCGGCGGCGCTGCGGCGATGACCGACTGGGATTGCGCTGCAGGGGAAGGAACGAAATTCTCGTCCGGCGCCCGGTGGGCTTCGGCGGCGTCTTCATCCGCGTCAGCCGGCAGCGGCGAAAGCGACGCGAATTTGGTGTTGTTGTTGCCGGCCGGCGGCGCCAAGGCAAAAGTGCCGGCAGAGGGTGCTGTCGCGGCGGCCGCGACAGACGATTGCCACGGCACTTGCGCATGCGCCACCAAACCCGGCGCCACGGCCAGGTCGGCGAATTCGCTATCCATCAGATGCATCATTTCCTGATCGCGCCGCACGGCGGTGCGCCCGCCCATCACAATGCCGATCAGATGGATGTCACCGCGCACCACCGAAGTGGCCAGGTTGAATCCGCTGGCCCCGACATAGCCAGTCTTGATGCCGTCCGCGCCGGCATAGCGGCCAATCAGATTGTCATGGGTGGGATAGTAGGTGCCTTTGTAGGTAAAGCCCGAAGTGCCGAAATACGGGAAATATTGCGGAAAATCGTAAGCCAGGTGCCGCGCCAGCATGGCCAGGTCCGATGCGGTTGTGATCTGCAAGGGATCGGGCAGGCCCGAGGCATTGTGATAATTGGTTTCGCGCATGCCCAGCTGGCGCGCCTTGTCGTTCATCATCTCGGCGAAATGGGATTCGGTTCCGCCCAACGCTTCTGAGATCACCACCGCCACGTCATTGGCAGACCGGATCACGATGGCGCGGATGGCGGTATCCACATCGATGGTCTGGCCATGGCGCAGCGACAGCTTGGTGGGCTTTTGCTGCTGGGCATGCACCGAGACCGGCATCTGGGTCTGCATGGTTATCTTGCCGGCCTTCAGCGCATCGAACAGCAAATAAAGCGTCATCATTTTGGTAAGCGAGGCCGGGTGGCGCTCCAAAAGCTCGTTGCGGGCGTACAGAACCTTGCCAGTGGCGCCATCCACGATCAGGGCGGCGTCCTTGTCCGGGTCGGTGGCGCCAGCCGGCATGGGGGTGATGTGGGCCGCGGTGGCGGCGGGGGGGTGGCGGCGGATAGCCGCCTGGGCCGGGGAAATGGCCGTCAGGCCAACAAGAAGCGCCGCCAGAACCAGGGTTTTGGCGGGCCAATGGCGCAAAAATCGCTTTGTCTGCTCCAAAGCTGGCGTCCCCAGTGACTCGAAATCCCGGACGGGCCAAAGAACCAAATTGCGGCATCTGGCGCAAGGAAGAATGACGAATCCCCATTCATTTCCGGACGGTTAGATTACAGTCCCGGGCCCGCGGATGTTCCGGGGAATTATTTTGTTGCGCCGCAACAAAAGGCCTTGACGGCCCCGTTAGCCATAGGCATATAACTCATGTTGCAGTGCAACAGGCCGATGGAAGAGCACCCGGGCCGTAAATCAATTTTGAGCAGGAAAGGGACCACCATGAGCAAGAGCAAAGCGGCCGCCGAAAAGACCATTGGATCGGCTGAAGCCACATTCTTCAACGGCGCCGAAGCCCTCAAGTCCGGCTTCGA
>CAIXUE010000032.1 GCA_903922545.1 uncultured Alphaproteobacteria bacterium
AGTCCAATTACACCGGCAAAGGCAAATACGACGCCGACAACAAGCCCTATCTCGATTTCCAGAAAGATATCGTGGAAGGCGGCGGCAAGGGCGGCGGCTATGTCAAAGACGATCACACCTGGGCCAATGTCATCCGCGCCAAAGGTGAGCCCGATCCGGCCGATACCGAATGGGGCCACTTCCACGAAAACTTTCCGGAATTCTGGATTGTGTTGGAAGGCCAGGAAGATTTCCTTATCCAGGGCGAACCCATCGTCCACGCCATGGTCGGCGATATCGTTTTTGCGCCGGACGAACGCTGGCACCGCGCCACGGCCGGCGGCACGGGCATGTCCACGCGCCTTGCCATCACGCCGCGCCCGCCCAGCCTGCACTACACCCAGCTGGGCTCGACCGGCGGCGACTAAGCGCTTTCCGCCACACTCCTTTACGCTTTTTCGATCCGCCGTCCCGTGGCGGAGCCCCGCCGCTTGCCCTAAGCTGGGGTGATTGTGTGGAGGGCACCCCATGAAAAAATTCCTTGGCGCGCTTTTGCTTCTTCCCTTTATTCCGGCGCTGGCCTTCGCCCAGAACGCCGCGCCCGATCCCGCCGCCGGCAAGGCGCTGTGGGACGGCAACAATACCCAATGCAAATTCTGCCATGGCAAGGATGGCGAAGGCGCCTTCGGTCCCGACCTTGCCGGCCGCGGCCTTTCGGCATCCGAATTCTCGCAAGCGGTGCGCAAGCCCTGGGGCATCATGCCGGCCTTTGTCGATACCCAGCTCAGCGATGCTGATCTCAGCAACCTGGCCGCTTATTTCGCCAGCCTGCCGAAAAAGCCCGATCCTGGCCCCTGGCGCTACACCGCCACCGATGCCATGCCGCATGGCCAACAGGTTTTTCACGCCATGGGCTGCGCCCAATGCCACGGCCCCACTTTCGACATGCCGCGCGGCACGCTGGGCGGCCTGAACGCTGATTTCCCGCTGTTCCAGAAGATGGTCTACACCCACACTTCGGCGATGGAAGACGTTGACGCTTCGCTGCGCGTGGGCAATCCGCCCGGCGCCGGCGGTGGCGGTCCGCCCCCGGGTGCCGGCGGTCCTCCCGGCGGCGCGCCGCGCCAGCCGCCGCCGCTGCGGATGGGCAATTTCAATTCCATGCGTGTCTCGCAGGATGAGCTGAAAGCCATCTATGACTGGGCGCATGATGATATCGGCTTCAAACCGCTGCTCAGCGGCAGGCTCACGCCCGCCGTAACCGGCGCCACGGGCGCGACCTACACCCTCAGTCTTTTCAATGGGGGCCTCAAAGGCAAAGGCCTCACCGCCGAGGGCGTAAAGGTTGACCTGGTGGTTCCGGCAGGCGCCACGGTGGTGAGCACCACCGGCGATGGCTACAAGGGCGTGCATATGGATGCCGACGTCAAGGCCAATGTCGCCGAATGGCTGATCCCCAGCATGGCGCCCAAAGACGCTGCGACTCTCAGCTTCACACTGTCCAAGCCCGGCACCCAGGCCGACAATGTCAAAGGCACCATCCGCTGGGCCAAGCCGGGTCCCAAAACGGGCCCCAATTCTGATTTCCAGGCCATAGCACCGGCGCCGTTGCAAACGGCGGCGAATTAAAAGCATCACAGGGGGATCATGAAAAAATTCGAATGGGCCGCTGTCCTGGCGGCCGGCTTGTTGCTGTCAGCCGGCGCCAGCGCCGCGCCGGGTGATGCCACCCGCGCTTACGTCAACGCCCATCGCGGCGACATTGCCCGCGAATATCTGAAACTGATCTCCACGCCCGATCTGCATGGCGATGTGCCCAATCTCAAGCGCAACGCCGCCTTGCTGCTGACCATGATGAAACAGCGCGGCCTGGATGTGGAGCAATGGGACACCAGCGATGGCATTCCTGTGATGTTCGGCCAAAAGCTGGTGCCGGGCGCCAAACACACCATCCTGTTCTACATGCATTATGATGGCCAGCCGGTCGACGCCAAACGCTGGGCCCAGCCTGATCCCTTCACGCCCGTTGTCCGCACCGACAGCATCGAAGCGGGCGGCAAAACTGTCACCGATCTCACCAATGCCGCGTTCCCCGATGCCTGGCGCTTTTACGCCCGTGCCGCCGGTGACGACAAAGTGCCGATCGAGGCCATCCTGGTGGCGCTGGATTCCATCAAGTCTCATCCAAAAGAAAATGTGAAAATCATCATGGATGGCGAGGAAGAGGGCAGCGGCGCCGGCCTTGGCGAAGTGATCAAGAAATATCCCGACAAGCTCAAATCCGATCTGCTGATCATCTGCGACGGGCCTGAACATGCCAGCGCCAAACCCACCATTTATTATGGCGCGCGTGGCGGCGCCAATCTGGTGGTGACGGTGTTCACCGCCAAACAGGGCCTGCACAGCGGCAATTACGGCAACTGGATGCCTGACGCCAATGTGCGTCTGTCCCAGTTGATTTCTTCCATGGTCGATCCGACAGGCAAGGTGGTCATTCCCGGATTCTACAGCGATGTGCTGCCATTCGCGCCCGACGCCGTGACAATGATGAAAGCGGTGCCCGATTCGTCCGACAAAATGCGCGCCGCGCTGGGCGTCGGCTCGGTCGATGGCGCGGCTTCTTATCTGCAGGAAGGCCTCAACCTTCCCACCTTCAGCGTTCACACCATGCAGGGCGGCGAAGTGGGCGGCGTCATTCCGGCCAGCGCCACGGCCGAAATAGCGATGCGCCTGGTCAAGGAAAACAGCCCCAAGGTTATGGTGCAGCGCGTCACCGACCATATTCGCGCCCAGGGTTATTTCATCGTCACGGCCGATCCGGATCTGGCCACTTTAACGGCGCATCCGCGCATCGCCAAAGTGACCAGCCGCAGCACCGGCGATGACAGCGGCGCCTGGCGCACCGATCCCAATGATCCCATGGCGGTCTTCGCCACCAATGCGCTGAAGTCAGCCTGGGGCAATGACATTGTTCGCATCCGCACAACAGGCGGCAGCGTCCCCGCCGACATCTTCATTAACGCTTACCATGTGCCGGTGGTGGGCATGCCCATCGCCAATTACGATGACAACCAGCATTCCGACAATGAAAATATCCGGCTGGGAAATCTGTTTGATGGGGCCGTTACCCTGGCCGCCATGATGAATTATTGAACTTTTGTTCCGGGTCCGGCGGTCTTGTACCAACCGTACAAATCGCCCATATTCGCGCCGTTGCCAGGGCAGCTCGCCGTATGGCGTAGCGATTTCCGGCCATGTCTTTCGAAAAACCTGCAAATTGGGCCCAGCGGTTGCGGCCTTACCAGAGCGCGGACATCGGCCGCGGCGTGACCGAGATTCTGATCACCGCCATTCCGTTCGCCGCCACCTGGGCTCTCATGGCGGTGGCGCTGCATTTCGGCTTTGTCTGGATTTACGCCGCTCTGCTGTTGCCGGCGGCGGGCCTTCTGGTCCGCCTTTTCATGATCCAGCATGATTGCGGCCATGGGTCTTTTTTTCCGGACAAGCGCGTCAATGACTGGGTTGGCCGCGCGCTCAGTATTCTGACTTTGGCGCCGTATGATTTCTGGCGCCGCAGCCACGCCATCCATCACGCCACTTCGGGCAATCTTGACCGCCGCGGCGTGGGCGATATCGACACGCTCACGGTGGCGGAATATCGCGCCCGCTCCTGGTGGGGCCGCCTGCGTTACCGGCTCTATCGCCATCCGCTGGTGCTGTTCGGCCTGGGGCCGACCTATTACTTCCTGCTGCAAAGCCGCTTGCCGGTGGGCTTCATGCGCAAAAATGGCTGGGCGCCCTGGATCAGCACCATGGCCACCAATCTGGGCATCGCCGCCGCTTCGGCGCTGGTGATCTGGGCGGTAGGCCTCAAGCTTTTCCTGCTGATCCAGCTTCCGGTCTGGATTGTCGCCTCCGCCATGGGCGTCTGGCTGTTTTATGTCCAGCACCAGTTCGACAGCACCTTCTGGGCGAAAACCCATGGCTGGGATATTCGCGAGGCCGCGCTGCTGGGCAGTTCGCATTACGACCTGCCGCCCGTGCTGCGCTGGTTCACCGCCAATATCGGCGTGCATCATGTGCATCATCTGTCCAGCCGCATCCCCTATTACCGGCTGGGCGATGTGCTGCGCGATTTTCCGGAATTGCGTTCGGTCAGCCGCATGACCCTGCGGCAAAGCCTGAAAACCGTGCCCCTGGCGCTGTGGGACGAAAACAGCCAGCGCCTCGTCACCTTCTCCAGCGCGCGCGCCTGAACGCACGCACGTCAGTTGACGTGCACCACCAGCTTCATCTTGGGATGAATATGGCACTGCACCGCAAAGGTGCCGGCCTCGGTGAAACTTTCAACGTCCTTCTCGCCCGGCGCTTTTTCCTTGGTGTCGAAATTGAAATTCTGCGCCGTCAGATAAATCTGATGAATGAACTCATCATTGTTGGTGAAAGTCAGGGTATCGCCCCTGGCGATGGTGACTTCGCCGGGATGAAAGCGGCGGCCCTGCTGCACCACAATATGGTCAGCGGCGAACGCCGGGCCGCACAGCCCGGCCAAAATCACGCCCGCCAAGGCATTCGTCAGCAAAATCTGTCTCATTTCGTCACGACCTGGTGCTGATAGGGCGCCAGCCGCGCCAGGAAACGGTTCTGCACCGCAAAGCCGATGCCGCATTTGTCCATCGCCGCCTGCAAATCTTCCACCACCGCGTTGAAATCGGCATTGGTCAAATGCAGGCCCTTGTGCGCGGCCTCCATGCTATGGCCTTCATAAACGCAGGGCCCGCCCGCCACCTGGCAGAACTGCACTTTGAACTCGGCCCGCAGGCGATCCATGTTGGATTCCGCGAACGTATCCTTGATGCGGTCATCGGCCAGGTAATTATCGACCGAAATATCGACCAGCTTGTCGATCCCCGCCTGTCCGCCCATGTCGGCGAACAAAGGATCATCGGCCAGAGCAGGGCTGACAGCCGTCAGCAGCAACCCAGTCACGGCAAAGGCGCAAAGTTTTTTCATCACAAACCTGCCTGCAGCGAGAGATAAACACCGCTCTGGTGATCGTGAATCACGATATTGCCCAGATCGGCGTAGGCCAAAGTGGCCGAAAGATTTTTGTTCAGGAAGTACGCGGCAAACACGTCAAACGCATCGCCTTCCTTGGCGATGGAAAGATTGCTGGGCTTGGTGCGCGCTTCCACGCCAAGGGCGAATTTGCGGCTGAACAGATAGGCGGCCGATCCCTCGAACTGGCTGGAATAGCCATCATGCTTGTCGCCGCCAAAACCTAGAATGCCGAACTGGTTGGCCTTGGTCTCGCGCAAGGTCGCATCGACCAAAACACTCTCCGCCAAAAACAGCTTGGTCGCGGCAAGTGTGAAATCCGTGCCGACATGGCCCTTGCCGCCCACCGCCGCGATCACCGCGCCCCGGTCATTTTCCTTGTGCTGCAGGCCAATGGAAATCTGCGGCAGCCAGCTGTCCTGGTCATAAACCGCATCGCCGATCAGCTTTAGCTTGGCGCCATATATATTCTGGTGAAATGTGTAACCTTGGCCCAGTCCCAGTGCGGCCCCGGTGGCTTCGGTGTCGAAAGCCTGCCACGCATAGGATAGCTCCAGCCGGTCGAACAGCCCGATGGCGATGCCGGGTGCGGTGAGTTGGTAATCCGGCAATCCGACATAGGTGTCATGCACATTCAGCCCGATGCTGTCGCGCGTGCCATAGCCGCTGATCAGCGCCCAACCTGTCAGGCCGCCGCCGCCTTCGCCTTCCACGGCGCTGACGCCGCCGGTGGCCAGAAGCTTGCCCTCATCGAACAGCGCCATGCCGCGTTCGGGCACGGAAGCGGCATCATCCTGGGCAAGAGCCGTTGCCACAGACAACAACAGTCCCGCCGCTGCCAACGATACGCATTTCAAATATGGACGCATGAAAATTCCCCGGAGCAGGGGGAACAGTCTAAAATCGTACCGTTAAACCACCGTAAACGATGCTTTTGCGGGCGCAGGGCCCGGTTTCAGCGGTCGTTGCTGGTCATCACCGTCATGTCGCGCTTGGCCGCGACGATCGAGATGGTATAGCCCGCCACCACATCGAACAGGCACATGGCGGTGATCAGGAAAAACACTGAGGTGGAAAAGCCCTTCAGCACAATGAACTCCACCAGCGCCACGCAAAAGGTCAGCATGGAAAAAGCGTGATTGAGAAGTTCGCGGCTGTTGTGGCGCGCCGCCTTCAGGGTCTCGATAAACAAAGTCAGCAGCCCCACCAGCAGCAGAAGATCGCCCACCGTGATCCGCCAGTCGTCGCCCGAAAACATTTTCAGGCTGAAGGAATGGTCCAGCACGGCCTGCATATCATGGTGGCCCATGGTGCCGCCGCCGAAAAACACCAGATTGTACAGGATGACCGCGACCAGGATCATCGGAAAGGCGCTCATCGAATCAGTCCTTGAGACGCTTCAGCCTATCACGCCGCCTTGGCATTTCGGTCCCGGAGCACCATCCACAGATTGCGCGCATAGATCAGAAGCGGCGCCCCCTGTCCCAGCACCAGCGGCCAGGCGCGGATATGCAGCACATAAACCAGGCTCAAAGCGCCGCCCGCGATGCTGAAATACCAGAAGGCCACGGGAATGACGCTGTGTCCCTTGCGCTCGCTGGAAATCCATTGAACCAGAAAGCGCATGCCGAACAGGATGGTGCCCACAAAGCCCAGCCCGGTCCAAAGCAGGTCGGGATTGCGCAAGGCTTCCACATACCAATGGGTCAGAAAATTCATCGCCATGTCCCCGCTATAATTCTTCGGTGCCCGCCGGGCCCTTGTGCCGCCGGATCAGCCAGCGCACACCCAGCAGATCGTTCACGCTCACCAGCAGCCGGCCGAAATTCGTGTATTTGGATTGCCCGCTCGACCGTGACCTGTGGTTCACCGGCACAAAGCCCACGCCACGGCCTTCACGCCGCGTCAGCGCGATCAGGAAACGGTGCTGGTGATCGAAATAGGGCAGCGCCAGATACATCTCGCGCGAAAAAGCCTTCAGCCCGCAGCCGGTATCGCTGGCGCCGTCTTTCAGCATCCAGTTGCGAAAGCCATTGCCCAGCCGTGAAGCCAGCTTGCGGCTGGCGGTATCCTGGCGCTTGACCCGCACGCCCGACACCATGGCCAGGGATGGGTCACGCCGCAGTTCGGCCAGCAGTTTGGGAATATCCGCCGGATCATTCTGCCCGTCGCCGTCCAGGGTGACGATGATCTCGCCCTTGGCTGCCATCGCGCCGCTGCGCACGCCCCGGCTCTGGCCCAGATTGCGGCTGTGGCGCAGCACCCGGAGCTGCGGAATTTCCCCCCTCAGCCCCGTCAGCACCTGCGGCGTGCCGTCGGCCGAGCCGTCATCCACAAAGATGATCTCATGTGCCTCGCCTTTCAGCGCGGCCGCGATTTCCCGGGCCAGGGGGGCGACATTGCCGGCCTCATCCTTGACCGGAACGACAACGGAAACGGCAAGCGGCATAAGGCTCCTTCAAGGGGTCGGCTTCACGCCGTGTTTGGCGGGCCTTATACAGGCCCAGGGTGATCGGAAACAGGCCCGATTCTCTCCGGAAGAATATGAGATGACGGACAGCCAAGCCGCACCAATCCCCGAAATTTCAGCCCCGGAAGCGCCAGGCGCCGAAGCCGCCGCGACGCAAGGCTCTGGGCCGGAAAGCCCCGCTGCGCCCGCCACGCCGGGCGAGGCTGCGGGCGAAACCACGCCCGCGCTTCCGGCACAGCCCCGTTTCCTCGTCTGGGCCGGGCGGCATGGCACTCTGATCCTGGCGCTGGTGTGCCTGGCCCTGTGGCTCCCCGGTATTCTCAGCCTGCCGGCCCTGGACCGGGATGAAAGCCGCTTCATCCAATCCTCCCGCCAGATGCTCGACAGCGGCAACTTTGTCGATATCCGCTTCGGTCAGGTGCCCCGCTACAAAAAGCCGGTGGGGATTTACTGGCTGCAGGCCGCCACCACGGCGCTGGCCTCGCCGGTTCTCAAGGCGGGCAGCGAACACACCCATGCCTGGACCTATCGGTTGCCATCGCTCTTGGGCGGCCTCATCGCGGTATGGCTGACCTTCTGGTGCGCCAGCATCATCAGCAACGGGGCTGGCCTTGTCGCCGGGCTGCTGCTGGCGGCAAGCCTGCTGATGAGCGCCGAGGCCAGCATGGGCACCACCGATGCGGTGCTGCTGGCCAGCATCATGGGCATGCAGGGCGTTCTGCTGCGCGTCTATCGCGCCGCAAAGCAAGGCCTGGCAAAAGTCTCCAACCGGCTGTTACTGGCGGGCTGGGCGGCGATGGCCGCCGGCATTCTGGTCAAGGGCCCTGTCGCGCCCGGCGTGGCGCTGGCCACCATCATCGCGCTCATCGCCTGGGACCGGGACTGGAAAGAAAAGCGCTGGACATGGCTCGCCCATACCCGGCCCCTGCGGGGCCTGCTGCTAGTGCTGCTTATCACGGCGCCGTGGCTCATTGCCATCGCGCTGGAAAGCCATGGCGCCTTCTTCCAGCAATCCCTCGGCGGCGACTTCGCCGCCAAGGTGGCGGGCGGACAGGAAGGTCATGGCGCCCCGCCGGGTTATTACCTGCTGCTTGCCGCCATCACTTTCTGGCCGGCCATTCTGTTCATCACGCCGGGCGTCGGTTTTGGCCTGACGCGGCGTGCCGATCCCATGATGCGCTTTCTGCTCGCCTGGGCGGGGGCTTGGTGGCTGGTGGTGGAGATCGTACCGACCAAGCTGCCCAATTATGTCCTGCCGTCCTTTCCGCCGCTGGCGATCCTGGCGGCGCTGTGGGTGCTGACGCCCAAAGAAGACGCCGCCGCGAGCCCTGCGGCGGAAACAGCCCCTGAGCCGGCCGCGGCGCCCGTTGCCAGGCCTGACCGGCTGGCGCGCGTCATCCGCATCCTGCCCAAGATTGCGGTTGTGCAATTTCTCATCGGCGCGGCTCTCACCGCCGCTCCGGCCTTGCTGCCCAATTTGTATGCGCTGGCCACGCCGAATCTGGCGGCCGATCCGGTTCTGCTCTGCGCTTCCATTCTCGCCGCGCTGTTCAGCCTGGCCGTCCTGGTGATCTTCCTGATGGGTCGCCGTCTTCTGGCGCTGATCCCCATGGTGCTTGCCGCCCTCATTCTTGTCCCCGCGCTCACCGCGCTGGCGGGTCCCAAGCTGGACAGGTTATGGATCAGCACCCGGCTGGCGGCGCTGGTTGCAAAAAATCATGCCCCCAATGATCCGCCGCCCATACTGGCCGGCTATGAAGAACCCAGCCTGGTTTTCGCGCTGGGAAAAGATGTGGATCTGACCGACGGCAAGGGCGCCGCCGAACAGGGCGCCGCCACCGGCGGACTGGCGCTGGTGGATGACGAAGAACGCCCACAATTCCTTGCCCGGCTTGCCGAAATCGAAGGCGCCGCCACGCCGCTGGATGATCTGACCGGCTTCAATTATTCGCGCGGGCATGATGTGCACATCACGCTTTATCGTGTGGCGCCGCTGACGCCGCAGCCCACGCCCATGCCGTCATCGCAGGCGCGATAAGCGCCCTCTGACACGCGTCGCCGCGCGCCGCCTGCTCTTGACAAGCTTATGAAGGATGGAAATATCGCCGACGCCGTTATGTCCGTGATGGGACGCCAAGGGGGCGCCATCGGACAAAACGTGGGGATCAAGGCGCCAAGTCGGCGCCGGTGAGACACAAATGGCATTCGCCAGATGAGCTATGAGAATGCGCGGGGCCGCGCCGTTGCAAGGCCCCTGGCGCGGACCCTCCGCCGCAACCCCGAAGACGCCGCCGCCAATTCCAATGCGCGCGCGCCCATTGCCAATCTCACCCTGCCGGGCGCCAAGGTCGAACTGCGCTTTCCGGTGGGCAGCGACGCCCGCGCCTTTTACCGCCGCTTCTATCCGGGAACTTCTCCCGCCGAATGGAATGACTGGCGCTGGCAGATGCGCATGCGCATCCGCTCTCTGGAAGATCTTTCCCGCATCTTCCGCCTCTCCGAAGATGAATATGCCGCCGTGGCCCGCCACAAAGGCTCCCTGCCGGTCGGCATCACGCCTTATTACGCCAGCCTGATGGGCCTGACGGATGCGCAGGAGCCGCTCCGCCGCACCCACATCACCACCGGCGGGGAATATGTCCGCGCCCCGGGCGAGGATGATGATCCGCTCAGCGAGGATCACGACACTGTCGTCCCCGGCCTGGTGCATCGCTATCCCGACCGGGTGCTGTTCCTGGTCACCGGCACCTGCTCGACCTATTGCCGCTATTGCACCCGCTCGCGGCTGGTGGGCAATCCGGGCGGCGAATACCAATTCTCGCGCGGGCAGTGGGAACAGGCGCTGGCCTATCTGGAGGCCCATACCGAAGTGCGCGACGTGCTTTTGTCGGGCGGCGATCCCTTGACCCTGTCCGATGACAAGCTGGACTGGCTGCTCGGCCGTATCCGCGCCATCCGTCACATCGAATTTTTGCGCATCGGTACCAAGATGCCGGTGGTGACGCCGCAGCGCGTGACACGCTCGCTGACC
>CAIXUE010000033.1 GCA_903922545.1 uncultured Alphaproteobacteria bacterium
AAGCCGGCGTGCTGGCGCGGGTGATCGGTCTTTTCTCCGGCCGGGGCTACAATATCGAAAGCCTCACGGTGGCCGAGGTTGATCCCGCCGCCCGCACCTCGCGCATCACCATCGTCACCTCGGGCACGCCCGCGGTGATCGAACAGATCGAGGCGCAGCTGAACCGCGTCGTGCCGGTGCGCAGTGTCACCAACTGGTCCAGCGCCAAGGCGGGGATCGAACGCGAAATGGCCCTGATCAAGGTGGCCGGCACCGGCGAAAAACGGGTCGAGGCGCTGCGCATGGCCGATGCCTTCCGCGCCCGTGCGGTCGATACAACCCACACTTCCTTTGTGTTCGAAATCACCGGCGCGCCCACCAAGATCGATTCCTTCATCGAATTGATGCGGCCGCTTGGCCTGGTGGATGTCTCACGCACCGGCGTGGCCGCGATATCGCGCGGCCCCGAAGCGATGTAATTGGGGCGATGTAAAAAATCCCGGGCGCGATGAATGGACCACGGCACCTTTCTTCCGCCGGCGATGATCGCCGCGCTTTATTCCTTTGCGCTGATCAGTTCCATCACGCCGGGCCCCAACAACATCATGCTGGCGGTGTCGGGGGTGAATTTCGGCGTCCGCCGTACCCTGCCGCAAATGGCCGGCATTTCCAGCGGGCTATTGCTGATCCTGATCGTCACAGGGCTGGGGCTGGGCACGGTCTTTTCCTATTACCCCGCCGTGCGCCAGGTCATGCAGGGGCTGGGCATCCTTTATACCCTGTGGCTGTCCTGGAAGATCGCCAGCGCCGGCAGCCTGGGCGGGGGCGATATGCCCCATCCCATGCGCTATGGCGCCGCCTTCGCCTTTCAATGGATCAACGCCAAGCTCTGGCTGATGGCCATCACCCTGGCGGCGCTCTATGTGCGCCCCGGCCATACCGTGACCGATACGGTGCTGGAAACCTGCATCCTGGCCACCATCAATGTGCCGGTCATGTTCCTGTGGGCCGGGTTTGGGGCGGGCCTGCGGGACCTGCGGAAAGTCCCCTCCCGGGTGCGGATTTTCAACATTTTGATGGGGCTTTTGCTGGCGGCCAGCGTCCTGACGCTGATCCACCTATGAGCCCCCACCCATGCTTTGGGCGCACATTGCCCTTCGCCCCCCCACCCTATAGAAACCGGGCCGGATTTGGCCTTAAGGCCCTTGGAAAGGACTGAACAAAGCGGGTTTATTACGATCGCGACGCCGACCTCAATCTGATCAAGAACAAGAAGGTCGCCATTATCGGCTTTGGCAGCCAGGGCCATGCCCATGCCCAGAATATGCGCGACAGCGGCGTCAAGGATGTTGTGATCGCGGCCCGCCCCGGCGCGAGCGCCAAAAAGGCCGAAGCCGCCGGCTTCAAGGTGATGAGCGTCGTTGACGCCGCCAAATGGGCCGACGTCATGATGATGGCCACGCCCGACGAATTGCAGGCTGACATCTACAAGGACGAACTGAAAGACAACATGAAGCAGGGCGCGGCGCTGATGTTCGCGCATGGCTTCAATGTCCATTTCCGCCTGATCGAACCGCGCGCCGACCTCGACATTCTGATGGTGGCGCCCAAGGGCCCCGGCCACACCGTGCGCGGCGAGTATGTTAAGGGCGGCGGCGTGCCCTGCCTGATCGCGGTGCATCAGGACGCTTCGGGCAACGCCCATGATCTGGGTCTGGCTTATGCCTCCGCCGTCGGCGGTGGCCGCGCCGGCATCATCGAAACCAGCTTCCGCGAAGAATGCGAAACCGACCTGTTCGGCGAACAGGTG
>CAIXUE010000034.1 GCA_903922545.1 uncultured Alphaproteobacteria bacterium
GACCCGCCTGCCCGAGAATATGGCCGAGACAGCACGCCCCGCCGCCACGCGCAGCCAGGCCCAGCGTATTTTGCCGTCCGCCCGGCATGGTGGGCGCAGCGGCGCCGATCCGCGCCATGCCACGCCCCGCCGCGCCATGGGCGACAGCGAGAATGCCGTGAATGTGCCGCTGGTGGGCCGCATCGCGGCCGGCACACCGATCGAGGCGCTGCAGAATCGTATCGCGGATGTGCCAGTGCCTAGCGGCATGATCGGCAAGGGTGAGCATTACGCCCTGGAAGTGACCGGAGATTCGATGATCAATGCCGGCATCCTGGATGGCGACACGGTGATCATTCAGGAAGTCGCCACCGCCAATACCGGCGAGATTGTTGTGGCGCTGGTGGATGACAATGAAGCCACGCTGAAACGCTTGCGCCGCCGGGGCGATTCCATTGCCCTGGAAGCGGCCAATCCGGCCTATGAGACGCGGCTTTACGGTGCCGATCGCGTGAAGGTTCAGGGCAAATTGGTGGGTTTAATCCGCCGTTACTGAACCAGAGCCGCGATTATTTCCCGAACTGCTTGCTGAGATAGCCGACAATCTGGGTGGCTTCGTCGTCCGTGAATACGGCGCCGTTGCTTTTCATCTGGTCCAAAATGTCTTTCCAGCCATCCACGTCCAGCGACTGGGTCATCACCACATCCGGCGCATGGCATTTGGAGCAGACGCGGATCACCACGTCGCGGCCGGCGCCCGCCGGCAAGGGCGAAGCGTCCTGGGCAAAAGCGGCAGATGACAAAAGGCAAAACAGAGCGGCAAGCGGAGCGGCGCGCATGGCGAATGGGTCCTGTTGTTTCACGGTGTCCCGTTCTTAGCGCAGGGCGGCTAGCGCGTCCATGAAAACTGGCAGCGCTGCCATTACCGGTTTTTCAGGGGTTCCACGGCCTTTGGCCGCGCCAGGCGCGTACGCTTTGCACCCTGCCGCCGGTGATGGTGTAACCGCCGTCCTGATTGATGGCTTTGGCGTCCAGGACAATTTTGGGACCGGTACAATCGGGCGCGGGCATCGCGGCAATGATCATGGCGGCCCGGGCGCAATCTTCCGCCAGCGCTTCGGCGCGCAACGGCGCGGCGATCAGGTTGCCGTCCACCGTCTTGATCACGCAGCCTTGCGCATCGCAGTTGCCGCCGCCGATAGCGGCATGAACATCACGGCCATCGCCATCACGCTCCAGCCAGCGCGATGCCGCGAAACTGTCCTTGGGCGGGCGGGGAAAATATAATAGTCCATCGCTGCCCCGCACCGCCAAGGTGCGCGCATCACTGGCCACCAGAATATCGGGCGCGGGCGCGGAAAACGCCCAAACAATACCGGCCAGAATGGGCACGGCACCCCACCAGCGCCAACCACGCCGCCAGATCGCCAGCCACAAGCCGCCCAGCGCGATCAGCCCCAGAGCTTCCACCGGAAAACTGCGCGCCAGTGTCACCGCGCCCGGCAGGCCGGAAACAAAACGGCCCATCGCCAGCATCACATCAATGCCCATGCCCATCAGTTGCAGCGGCGCGCTTTCAAGTCCCAACGGCATGGCCAGCACACTCAGCGCCGCGGATGGCATCACCCAAAAGCCCATCACCGGCATGGCCAACAGATTGCCCAGCACGGCGTAATGACCGGCGCGGTCGAACGTAAAAATGGCGAAGGGCATGGTGGCCAGGCTTCCCACCAGGCTGGTCAGCGCAATGGCGCGGGCATAGCGGAAGAAAGCGCCATGCGATGTGGTGCGCGGGCGTGAGGCTTCCCATTCCGTCACGGCGATCAGCGCCGTCACCGCGGCGAAGGACATCTGAAAGCCGGGCTGGGTGACGGATTCGGGACGCGCCAGCAAAAGGATGGCGGCGGCCAGCGCCAGGTTGCGCATGGAAAGCGCCGGCCGGTCGAGCAGGATGGCCGTCAGCATCATGGCCAGCATGACAAAGGCGCGGGTGGCGGACGCCGAAGCGCCGCTGATGACCAGATAAAAGCCCGCACCCAACAGCGCCGCGACCGCTGCCCATTTCTTGATGGGATAATTGAGAGCCACCGCCGGAAACGCCGCCAGCACGGCCCGCACCAGCCAGAACAGGCCCATGCCCACCAGCGCCATATGCAAACCCGCAATCGCCAGCACATGGGCCAGCCCCGCATCCCGCAGGGCGGCTTCATCCTCGGCTTCGATGCCGCCGCGCATGCCGGTGATCAGGGCGCTGGCGATGGCGCCACGGCTGCCTGGCAATCCGGCGCGGATGCGAGCCGTCATGTTCAGGCGCAAAGTTTCAATGGCTTCGGAAATTGTCTGCGCCAGACCCGGCGCGTGCATCAGGGGCGCAAGTCCGGGCCGGCCATAGGCAAAACCGTCGGCGCCGATGGAAAGAAAATAGGCGGCGCGGCCGGGATCGGCATC
>CAIXUE010000035.1 GCA_903922545.1 uncultured Alphaproteobacteria bacterium
CCGGCTTGATGCCAAGCGTGATGGCCTTCTGGCGCGCCGGCTCAATTTCCTCGCCCTGGCCCAGATCGGCGGTGAAGGTCACCACCTCGGCGCCATATTCGGTCTGAAGCCACTTCAATATGACCGACGTGTCCAGCCCGCCGGAATAGGCGAGAACGACCTTTTTGATATCTTTCCTGGACATTTCAACAACCCCAAAATTCGCCGGAACTATAGGGATTTAGGGCCGAAAATCCACCCTCTCAAAACCGCCCGGCCAGCCAGAAAATCAGCGACAGGACCACGCTGACCACGATGCAGGTCATGATGGGGAAGTAAAAACCGCCATGCTCACCCTGGATGGAGATGTCGCCCGGCAGCCGTCCCAGCCCCAGCCGCGCCAAATACGGCCACGCAACGCCCGCCGCCAACAGCGCGATGCCGCCCAGGATGAGCAGCCTTTGCACTAGCCCGGCATCCGGGCCAGTTGATCGGACTGCGCTTGAGCCATCCGTTCCGACGCGCGCTGCTTGACGCTTTCGGATTTCAGCTGCCCGCATGCCGCCATGATGTCGCGGCCGCGCGGCGTGCGTACCGGGCTGGCATAGCCTGCCTTGTTGACGATCTCGGCGAATTTCTCGATCTGCGACCATTCCGAACATTCATAGGGCGCGCCGGGCCAGGGATTGAACGGAATCAGATTGATCTTGGCGGGAATGCCGGCCAGCAGCTTCACCAGCGCCCGGGCATCGGCCAGCGAGTCATTGACGCCCTTCAACATCACATATTCAAACGTGATGCGCCGCGCATTGGAGGCGCCGGGATAGGTCCGGCAGGCCGCCAGCAATTCCTTCAACGGATATTTCTTGTTGATCGGTACGATCACATCGCGCACCTCGTCATTCACCGCATGCAGCGAAATCGCCAGGCCCGAGCCGATTTCCGCCCCTGCCCGCTCGATCATCGGCACCACACCCGCGGTGGAAAGCGTCACGCGGCGGCGGCTCAGCGCCAGCCCGTCACCGTCGGTGACGATGGCCAGCGCCGCTTTCACATTGTCGAAATTGTAAAGCGGCTCGCCCATCCCCATCATCACCACATTGGTGACTTTGCGGCCCGGCGCGGTCGAAGGCCAATCGCCCAGACTGTCGCGCGCCACCAGCAACTGGCCCACAATCTCGGCAGCGGTCAGATTGCGCACCAGCTTCTGGGTGCCGGTGTGGCAGAAACGGCAATTGAGGGTACAGCCCACCTGGCTGGAAACGCACAGCGTGCCGCGCTGAGCCTCGGGAATATAAACCGTCTCGAATTCAATCCCCGGTCCGGTGCGCAGCAGCCATTTGCGGGTGCCGTCATTGGATATCTGTTCGGTCACAACTTCAGGCCGCGCCAGCGTGAAATGCGCTTCCATCTGGGTGCGAAAATCCTTCGCCAGATTTGTCATCTGCGAAAAATCCCGCGCGCCATGGACATAAATCCAGTTCCACAGCTGGCGCACGCGCATTTTGACATTCTTGGGCAGCACGCCCGCGCCTTCCAGCGCCGCGCCCATGCCGGCCGGATCAAGACCGATCAAGGAGAGTTTTTCGCTGTCGCCGGATGCGGCCATTACATGCTGCAGGCGGCGTGGATTTTCGCCAACGCATCGCCCAGGCCCGCCAGGGAATAAGTGTCCACCGTCTTGGTGCCGCGTATCGATGTGCCAAGCGCGACCGCCGAAACGCCATGGCTCAAGGCATCCGCCAGCGCATTGCTGTCGCCCAGATTTTGCAGCCAGGCGCTGCCCGCCGGCCCGTCATTGCGGGAAAAGAAATTGAACTTGTCGCCGCCGATTTCCAGAACCACTGGCGTGCCCAGCTTGTACTGATAGCCCGGCACCACCTGCGGCTCGGCCTTGGCCTTGCGGCCCGGCCAGTCCGAAATCATCAGAAAGATCGGCGCGCGCTTGGCGCCCCTGGGTTCCGTGGCGCGGGGCGCCGACATGACATAGCAGGTCATGCCGCTGCCCTGGCCGGTGGAATAAGCTGTCCAGTTCTTGAACGCGCCCAGCAGATTGGCGGAATCCGCCATGACCGGCGTTGCGGCCAGCAAAAGCGCGACGGAACCCATAAGGAAATTGCGAATCATGTCTGGAGCCATTTCTGCCAGAAAATCCGGGCGTTTTTGTGGTGCGGCGCAGACCATACCGGGTCCAGGGCCCCGCTTCAAATCTTAACAGGAACCGGGAACTATTCGCGCAGGCCATAGCCCCGCGAATAGAGCCGCCACACAAAGCCGCCCAAACCCGCGATCATCAAAAGCGTCAGCCCAATCGACAGACCCTGCGGCGCCTCGTCCACGCCGATCATGGCGCCGCGGATCCCGTTGATGAAATAGAAGAACGGATTGGCCCACAGCAGCCAGTGCAGCCAGTTGGGCAGCATCTTCATGGTGAAGAAACTGCCGCCCAGCATGGACAGCGGCGTCAGGAAGAACACCACTGGCATGTTGAGCTGCTCAAAGCTTTTGGACCACAGCCCGATCAATATGCCGGCCAGGCCGAAGGTGATGGAAACCGCCACGATCCAGAAGATGAACATCGGCCAGGATTCGATGGTCGTGGCGCCAAAGAAAAGCCCCAGCACCAGAATGCCGATACCTGTGGCCGTGGCGCGCACCACCACGGTGGTCAGGCTGCCGATCACCATTTCCAGATAGGACAAAGGCGCCACCAGCATTTCTTCGACAAAGCGGATAAAGCGGGAAAAATAGATCGCCGAAGATGATTGCAGGAAAGCCGCGTTGATAATGTTCATCATCAGCACGCCCGGCATCACGAATTCGATATATTTGTGGCCGCCGACGGTGCGCATGGTGCCGCCCAGCACAAAACCGAACACGAAGATGAACAGCAGCGCCGAACTCCAAGGCGCGATGAAGACCTGGATGGGCACCCGCAGCATGCGCGACACATCGCGGCGCACGATGGTGTAAAGCCCAATCCAGTTCACGCCCATGGGAGGAAGATCGCCGGCGCTCATCTATTGCCCCGCGACATGATCGGCTTCGGCGCCGGTGGCAATCAGATAAGCGCGCTCCAACCCGCCCGGCGTGCCGGCAATCTCGTCCTTGCTGCCATCGCGCACAACGCGGCCCTTGTTGACGATGGCGACGTGACGGCACAACCGCTCAACCTCCTCCAGATAATGCGAGGTGAGGATGACGGTACGGCCGTCATTGTTGATCTCTTGCAGATAATTCCACAGCACCCGGCGCAACTCCACATCAACACCGGCGGTTGGCTCGTCCAGGATGATCAGCCTGGGATCATGCACCAGGGCGCGCGCCAGCACGACGCGGCGCTTGAGCCCGCCCGACAATTCGCGGAAAGATTTCTTCAGATGCGGCACCAGTTCAAACCGTTCCATCAGGTAACTGACGCGTTCCTTGCGCTTGGCGGCCGGCATGCCGA
>CAIXUE010000036.1 GCA_903922545.1 uncultured Alphaproteobacteria bacterium
CCGCCGCCGCCGCCGTGGCGGCCGTGGACGCGACCGTGATCGCGGCCCGCGCCCCGAAGGCGCCGATACAGGCGAATCCGTGCAGGCCCAAGCTTCTACTGGTGAGGCTCAGGCTGCGCCTTCGCATGACGACGAAGCCGACGGCCACGCCGATGGTCAAGCCGATGGCCAAGCCAATGGCCAAACCAACGGTCAGTCCAACGGTCAGTCCAACGGTCAGTCCAACGGGCAATCTTTTGGCGAAGGCGAACTGCGCCGCAAGCGCCGCCGCCGCCGTGGCCGCCGCGGTGGCCGTGACCGCGGTCCGGGCGAAAACCAGTCCCCTGCCCTTGCCGGCGACGCCGAACGTTTCGGCTCCGCCCCCGATGAAATTGACACCACGCCCCGCGCCGATGGTCATGGCGCGCCGGGCGCTTCCTCCGCGCCGGTCTGGTCGCTGAAGGATGATGTGCCCGATACAACCCCCACGGAAGAGCCGTCCAAGCCCGCCAAAAAAGGCTGGTGGCAACGAACCTTTTCGGGTGAGTGAGGGGCGGCCCGCATAGCGGGTGAGCAGGTCCTGCGGACCTGTGAGAGCGACGAACGCCCGAGCGCAAGCGAAGGGCAGGCTTATTGAGGAGTTGGTATGAAGACGTCACTTTGCGCGGCCCTCTCGCTGTTTCTGGCCTTGTCGTCCTCCATAAGCTATGCGGCGGATACCGCGCCGCTGGCGCCCGGCAAGCCGTCCGGCCTGCAACAGGCGCAGGTTAGCCGTCAGAGCGTCTTTCTGGTCGGCGGCGCCATTCTTGCGGTAACCGGCTTTGCCCTTCTGATTGCCGCGGCCCAGCACAGCAGCGATACGCCGCTCACCATCAGCGGCGGCGGCAATACGCTGGGCGGCTCGACCACATCGACCACCACCGCGACCACCACAACATAAAAGATTTACTGGCCCGGCTGGTCCGCCACGCGCGCGCCCAGCCCGTAGCCGCCCGGATCGGGCAACGCCACGCACAGCCCGTTCTGGCAGGCGATGGTGTTGGCGGTCACCGCCGGCGCCAGGCCCGTTGAACGCATGTCACCCGGCCGGCCCAAGGGCTGGCCGGCGGCCATCCGCAAAAACGCGTACAGGATCGCGGCGCTGCCATTGGGGCCGCCAGAACCCGCGCCCACCATCGCAACCTGGTCGCCGCGATCGGTGGCGATCATGGGGGTAAGGAACGCGCCGGCAATGCCACCGGGCGATGCCGGCGTGGCGGCAAAGGTCACGCCGGAATCACTGGCGCTTTTGGCCGCGCCAAACGGCGCGTTCATGGTGACCGCACAGGCCGCTGCTTCGCCGTTGGCATCCAGCGCGGCAAAGCCTGTCGAACCCAGATCGGGCGGCACCGATTGAATGTTGAATCCGGCCAGCGTCCTTTTCAGGCTGGCCACCACAGCGGCCTGCGGATCGCCGCCGCCGGCATTGTTGATCAGGCTGGCGGCAAAGGCGCCCGCACCCGTGCCGGCGCCCGGCGCCGCTGCGATCAATCCACCGCGATTAAAACTGCGCGGCGCACTCTGCGTGGCGCGATAGCCCGCCAATTCCGCCGCCGAAAAAGGCGCGCCCGCGCCCCCGGAAGCGGCAATCAGCGCAGCGCCCGCAGCGCCGGTGTAAAAACCATCCGTCTCCGAAAGCCGGATATTGCCCAGCGTCAGCGACAGCGCGGGATTGGCCACCACGGTGCCTTCGGGTTTGGGCTGGCCGGCCGCATCCAGGAATTCGCCCGCCAGCAGCGCGTCGCCGCGGATCAGATTTTGCGAAGCCGCAAGACGCTGGCTCAGCACATGGCTGATGGGAAAGCCAGTGGCGGCATAAGCCTCGCCCTGCGTCAGGTCGCGCTGCCAGGGCAAGGCGCCATAAGCGCGCTGCAGGGAATCAAAACCCGCCACCGCGCCCGGCACCGCAAACGCGCCGCCGCCGCCCGGCGCGCGGGCCAGAAAATCAAACTCATGCGCCTGGCCCTTGGCATCGCGCACCAGACAGATGCCGCCGCCGCCCAGCCCCGCCGCCACCGGATAGGTTACGGCCAGTGTGAAAAACATGGCGGTGACCGCGTCGGCCGCGCTGCCGCCTTGCGTCAAAATCGCTGCGCCTGCCTGTGCCGCGAAAGGTTCATCGCTGACGGCCAGGCCGGTGGTCTTGGCGGCCTCGAAAGACGGCGCGCTGCTCATGCCCAGATCGGGAACAGAAGGCACCAGGCTGTCCAGGGTTGAACAGCCGGCCAACAGGGGCGCAACCAGCAGGCTTAAAAGACGGCGGGAAAGCATGACGGCTGGGTAATCCTTGATAGGACGGACGGCAGGCCCCGGTTATGCCTGAGCCGCGCTTGGGGCGCAAAGCCCTCTTCGTTGCTTTTGGCTCAAGGCCCCCTTACCTTCGGCCCCGGCGGGGTTTAGGGCGAAAGAAGGAGTTTCGGGCCTTGCCATATTTTCGTCCGCCGCAGCGGCGTTATCGCCCTTTGGCCCTTGCGGCCGCTTTCGCCGCCACCCTTTTGTTCGGCACCGATCTGCCCGCCATGGCGCAGGGCATCAATATTCTTCGCGACACCGAAACCGAGGAGATGCTGAAAAGCTATGAGCAGCCCTTGGCCAAGGCCGCGGGCCTCAATCCAGATTCGGTGCGGGTGTGGCTGGTCGGCGATCCGGAGGTCAATGCTTTCGCCGCCTTCGGCCAGAACATCTTCATCCAGAGCGGCATCATTCTTTATACCAAATCGCCCAACGAACTGATCGGCGTGATGGCGCATGAAACCGGCCATATCAGCGCCGGCCATCTGGTGCGCGGCCAGGTCGGCATGGATATGGCGACGGTGCCGATGCTGCTGTCCATGGTGATCGGCGTGGCGGCAATGATCGCGGGCGCGGGCCAGGCCGGCATGGTGATCATGGGCGCGGGCCAGGCCATGGCCCAGGCCCAGTTCGCCCAGTTCAGCCGCATCCAGGAATCCACCGCCGACCAGATCGCTTTGAAACTTCTGCTGGCCACGCACCAATCGCCTCAGGGCATCTACGACACCTTCGCGCGCTTCGCCCAGGAAGACGCCCAGCGCGATGTCCGCTACCGGCAGGACCCTTACGCCGCCGACCATCCGGTGGATCAGGACCGCCTCTCGGCGATTCAGGATTTGGTGGATTCCTCGCCCTACAAAGACGTCAAAGACAGTCCGCAGGTCACCCATACGTTTGAAATGGTGCAGGCCAAGCTGGCCGGCTACACCCTGCCGGTGAATGAAGGCCTGGCGCGTTTTCCGGCGAGCAATACCTCCGAGCCGGCGCGCTATGCCCGCACCATGCTCTATATGCGCCAGCCGCAACTCACCAAGGCGCTGGACGAAACCAACAGCCTGATAAAAGACGAACCCAACAATCCTTATTTCTACGAAGTGCTGGGCCAGATTTATCTGTCCATGGCCAAGCCCATCGACGCCATTCCGGCCTATCAGAAAGCGGTGGACCTCAAACCCCAGGCGCCGCAATTGCGGCTGGGCCTGGCGGTGGCACAGCTGGCCACCGACCGGCAGGACATGTCCCAGGCCGCTCTCGCCAACCTGAAAGCGGCGATCCTGGCGGAAAATGATGACGTGTTTACCTGGTATGAAGTCGCCCAGGCCTATAGCAACCTCAAGAATACCCCCATGGCCAACCTTGCCACCGCCGAATCCTATTATGCTGCCGGCGCACTGCCCCAGGCGGCGCAATTTGCCTCCCGCGCCCGCCGCGACCTGACGCAAGGCACGGCGGACTGGGAACGGGCCAATGACATTATGGGCGCGGCGCAAAGCCAGACCCGGAGGAACTGACGATGCGCGATATTACGACCATTCTGGCGGGCGCCCTGGGCGGGGCGCTTCTGGCCGTGGTGATCATTTTCTCTGCCGCCAGCAATGGCATGCTGCCCCTGCCGCAAACCGCAGGCAGCGTATCGGGCGACGCCATCCATGATTACCTGCTGGCCCATCCCAGCCTGGTCGGCGAGATGAACGACAAATTCCAGGCCCAGCAGCAGGCCGATCAGGACAAAGCCTCCCAGGCGGCGATGAAGAAAGTCGGCCTCAACACGTTCTTCGATCCCAAGATCGCCTTCGTCACCGGCCCCGCCGACGCCAAAAAAAGCCTGGTGGAATTTTATGATTATGACTGCCCTTATTGCCGCGCCTCGCTGCCGGCGATGGAAAAATTCTACAACGCGCACAAGACCGACACCCGCTTCTCCTTCATCGAATTTCCCATTCCCAGCCAGCATGGACCGGGCGCTGTTCTGGCCGCCCGCGCTTCGATGGCGGCGCGCAAGCAGCCCGACAAATTCGTCGCCTTCCACTTCGCCCTGATGTCGGAAAACGCCGCCATCGATGAGGGCATTATCAACGCCGACGCCAAGAAAGCGGGGCTGGACGTGGCGCTGCTGCGCGCCGACATGGCCAATCCGGCCATCGATCAGGCGCTCAATTCGGCGCATGACCTGACGACCAAAGTCGGCATCGACGGCACGCCCACTTTCATCATCAACGGCGCACTCCACGCCGGCGCGGTGGATGAGACAACACTGTCGGATCTGGCTGCGAAAGACAGCTAGCCACCCCTGTCATTCCCGGCCGAGCAAAGCGCAGCTTTGCGAGGGGAAGGGAACCCAGGCCGCAAAACACAAAAGGTTTTGAAGCTAAATCAATCCCGCCAGCGGGCTCGACGGATCGGCGTAGCGTTTCTTGGCCATGCGCCCGGCCAGATAAGCCAGCCGTCCCGCCATCACCGCGTGTTTCATCGCTTCCGCCATCAGCACAGGGCTCTTGGCTTCCGCAATCGCGGTGTTCATCAGCACACCATCACAGCCCAATTCCATGGCGATGGCGGCGTCCGAGGCCGTGCCCACCCCGGCATCCACAATCACCGGCACTTTCGCCTGCTCCACAATCAGCCTGATGCCCACCGGGTTCTGCACGCCGAGGCCCGAACCGATCGGCGCGCCCAAAGGCATGATGGCGCAGCAGCCGATTTCTTCCAGCCGCTTGGCCTGGATTGGATCGTCCGAACAATAGACCATCACCTGGAAACCTTCCTTGATCAGCACCTCGGCGCTTTTCAAAGTCTCCGGCATGTTGGGATAAAGCGTTTTCTGGTCGCCCAGCACTTCCAGCTTCACCAGCGTCCAGCCGCCGGCTTCGCGCGCCAGCCGCAGGGTGCGGAGCGCATCCTCCGACGTGAAACAGCCGGCCGTGTTGGGAAGATAGGTAAACTTTTGGGGATCGATGAAATCCACCAGCTTGGGCTGCGATGGATCGGTCAAATTCACCCGCCGCACCGCCACCGTCACCATTTGCGCGCCGCTGGCTTCCAGCGCCGCCGCATTCTCGGCATAGGTCTTGTACTTACCCGTGCCCACAATCAGCCGCGATTTATATTCCTTACCCGCGATCACCAGCGGTTTGTCTTCCAGCGGCGGAACAACAGGCGCATTGCCGCCACCGATGAAATGCACGATCTCGTAGCGGTCGCCCTCTTGCACCGCGACCTGCTCGTAGGTCGAGCGCGGCACGATTTCCAGATTGCGCTCCACCGCGATCTTGGCGGGGTCCAGCCCCAGGCTGGTGAGGAGGGTCTTGATGGAAAGGCCCGCGCCCACGCTGCGCGCCTCGCCGTTCAGGGTGACATTAAAATTGCTTGGGGGGAGAGCCATGATGTCTTTGTTTTTAAAGGTTTCCGTTCGGGAAGCGATACGATTATAAGGCAAGACCGCTTCGCGCCAGGAGCATTTCCAGGCGAAGTGGGAACCGGTTCGCCGTTCGGAAATGCGACCACGGAAAAGTAAACTGCATGGCGAAAAAAACAAATAAATCCAAGGTCTTACCTGTCCATATCCTCAACGGCCCCAACCTCAATCTGCTGGGGAGCCGTGAGCCCGCCATTTACGGTAAGACCACCCTGGCCCAAATCGAAAAAGCCTGCGCCGCCCGCGCCAAAGCCCATGGCCTGACAACCCTCTTTGCCCAGAGCAACAAGGAAGGCGAACTGGTGGACATGATCCAGGCCGCCCGCACCACCGCGTCGGCCGTCATCCTCAACGCCGCCGCCTACACCCATACCTCGGTCGCGGTGCTGGATGCGCTCAAGATGCTCTCCATCCCGGTGATCGAGGTGCATCTGTCCAACCCCGCCCGGCGCGAAGACTTCCGCCACAAATCCTATGTCGCGATGGGCGCCACCGGCACCATCGCCGGCTTCGGCCTCAACTCCTACCTCCTGGCGCTGGACGCCCTGGCCGGGATTTTAAAGGGTAAAAAATCATGAGCGATGATAAGAAGAAACCGGAAACCAAAAAATCCGGCATTGATGCCGATGCGGTGCGCGAATTGTCGGCACTGCTGAAGGAAACCGGCCTCACCGAAATCGAGATCGAGCATAATGGCGCGCGCATCCGCGTCAGCCGCGCCGCAGCGGCCGCCTCCGCTGTCGCCGCCGCACCCGCCCCTGTTGCCGCGCCTGCCGCAGCTTCTGCGCCCACGCCCAGCGGACCCAATCCCGGCGCCGTCACTTCGCCCATGGTCGGCACGGTCTTTGTTGCCGCCGAGCCTGGCCAGCCGCCCTTTGTCAAAGTCGGCCAACAGGTCAAGGAAGGCGATACGCTCTTCATCGTCGAAGCGATGAAGACCATGAACGCCATCCCCTCGCCCCGCAGCGGCGTGGTCAAGGAAATCAATGTCGAAAACGGCTCGCCGGTGGAATTCGGCCAAACCCTGCTGATCCTCGGCTAGGCATGTTCGAGAAAATCCTTATCGCCAATCGCGGCGAAATCGCACTGCGCATCAACCGCGCCTGCAAGGAAATGGGCATCGCCACCGTGGCGGTCCATTCCACCGCCGACGCCGACGCCATGCATGTGCGCCTGGCCGATGAAAGCGTCTGTATCGGCCCGCCCGCCGCGGCCCAGTCCTATCTCAACATTCCCGCCATCATTTCGGCCTGCGAAATCACCGGCGCCGAAGCCATTCACCCCGGCTACGGCTTTTTGTCCGAAAACGCCAAATTCGCCGACATCATCGAAGAACATGGCCTGACCTTTATCGGCCCCAAGGCCGATCACATCCGCATGATGGGCGACAAGATCACCG
>CAIXUE010000037.1 GCA_903922545.1 uncultured Alphaproteobacteria bacterium
GCGGCTTGAACTGGTCTTCGTTCAGTTCGCCGCTCAACCGGCGCGCCACCTGGCCGCGGAATTGCTCCACCCGTTCGGCCACGAATTTGGCGTCGAATTCGTCGTATCTATACATGTGCCTGTTTGCCGGTATCGGGGCGAACGCTGGGGCCAGCGGCGCGGATGATTTCGCGTTCTTTCACGGGGCGGATTTTTCCCTTCTCCTCGCGCACGTCGAACAGATAGGGCGCCACCACCTTGTTGCCGGTGACGAAAACCTGCGCCGCTTCCAGGGCGGCATTGGCGTCGGCCGGATTTGCGAAAACCTGGCCGGCGGTGAAATCCAGCACCCAGCCGCCGTCTTTCCAATACAGAACATCGCCCTGCCGAAGGCAGTTGGCGGTGAGCATTTGCGGGCCGGTTGCGGTTGGGTGCGCCATGGGCGGGGTAGTCCCATGCCGGGCGGCCGAAATCAAGACTTTAACACCGGGATTTTTGTAGTATCAGCCATACAACAAAATATTTGTGTGAAAATAGGCTAGGGAAACCCCCGGCTTTGCCGTCATGCTGGCGCCATGACGACTCGCCCGCTTTCCTTTGTGCAACTGGCCGCCGTGGTCATCGCCAACGGGCTGGAATTCTATGACTTCCTGATTTTCGGATTTTTCGCGGTCCAGATCGGCCAAGCTTTTTTTCCCGCCGCCGGTGACGCGGGATTGTTGCTCACGCTCGCCACTTTCGGCGTCGGCTTTCTCACCCGGCCCCTGGGTGGATTTGTCATAGGCAGTTTGGGCGACCGCATCGGCCGCAAGCCCACCATGCTGTTCTCGTTCGGCCTGATGGGCGTGTCGGTCACCGGCCTGGCGCTGACCCCGTCCTATGCCGCCATCGGCATGGCCGCGCCGCTGCTGGCGGTGCTGTTCCGGCTGCTGCAGGGCTTTGCCCTGGGCGGCGAAGTGGGCCCGGCCACCGCCTTCCTGCTGGAAGCCGCGCCGCCAAACCGCCGCGCGCTTTATGTCTCGCTGCAATTCGCCACCCAGCAGGCTTCCACTTTGATCGCGGGCCTGGCCGGCTTGCTGCTGGCAAACCTGATGAGCAACACCGCGCTGAACGATTGGGGCTGGCGCATCGCCATGCTGGCGGGCGCGGCGCTGGTGTCGGTGGGTCTGATCATTCGCAATCGCCTGCCGGAAACTTTGGCGGAAAAAAGCACCAATGCGCTGCCGCGTCTTCCCGCGCGGCAAATCTGGCTGGCGGCGCTGGGGCTTTTCACCTTGGTGCCGGTCACCATCGCCACTTACACCATGAATTACATGGTCACCTTCGGCACCCACACGCTGGGCCTTCAGCCGCGTCTGGCTTTCGGCGCCACCGTGGCCACCGGTTTCTGCGGCACAATCTTCAATATCCTCGGCGGCATTTTGGCGGATCGTTATGGGCGCAAACCCGTGATGCTCATCAGCTTTGGCTTGCTGCTGATGGTGGCGCTGCCTTGTTTCACGCTGATGGCCAACAGCGGCACACCGCTGGCGCTGTATGCCGGCTCCGCCCTGATGGCCAGTTTCATGGCGCTGGGTTCGCCCGCCACCTTGACCGCGCTGTCGGAAAACCTGCCCACCCTGTCGCGTTCGGGCGGCGTCGGCATTGTCTATGCGCTGGCGATTTCGGTTTTCGGCGGCACGGCGCAATTCGTCGTCACCTGGGCCATCGGCGTGCTGCATTCACCGCTGGCCCCGGCCTGGTATCTCTCCGCCTCTGTGATACTGGGCCTTGCCGCCATGCTGGCGCTGCCGGTCAGGACTGCTTCTTAAGCGCGCTTTCGTGCCAGCGCCGCAGCAGCAGATATTCCAGCCCCGACAGCGCGGCGAATATCGCCACGCCCAGCGTGGCCAACAGCGCCAGCGCCGCGAACATGGTGGCGATCTCCAGCCGGTTGCCCGCCTCGATGATGCGCCAGGCCAGGCCCGTGGCCGTGCCGCTGCCGGCCACGAATTCCGCCACCACCGCACCGATCAGCGCCAGCCCGCCCGCGATTTTCATGCCGGTCAAAAGATACGGCAGCGCCGACGGCAGCCGCACCCGCCACAAAATCTGCCAGCGCGAGGCGTTATACAGCCGCGCCAGATCCACCAGATTGAAATCCGCCGATTTCAACCCCAGCGTGGTGTTGGAAAGAATGGGGAAAAACGCCACCAGCGCGGCAATCAAAACCAGCGCGGTATTGATATGCTCATAGCCCACCCAGATCAGGATCAGGGGCGCAATCGCCACCACCGGCGTCACCTGCAAAATCACGGCATAGGGATAAAGCGCCCGCTCGAACAAGCGGCTCTGGCTGAACAGCACCGCAACCAGCACGCCCGCGACCAGCGCTGCAATAAAAGCCTCCACCGTCACCAGCAACGTCGCCAGCATCGAGGCCATCAGCGAAGTGAAATTGTTGGCGAACGCACCCGCAATATCGCTGGGCGCCGGCAGCACATAGACCGGCACATTGCCCGCCCGCACCCGCCATTGCCAGAAACCCAGCAGCAGCGCCGCAACGGCAAGAGGAAAAAGAATGTCGAAGATTTTTCTCACGGCAGAATCCTGGCCTGCCAGTGGTTCGCGCTGGTGGCGCTTAGCAATTCCGCCCGCGCTATTTTTTCCTTTGACCCTGGAAAATTAAATCCGGCATTTCTGTTGTTACTGTTTTCGACTGAACTGCGAGCCCAATTTTGCATCACGCGAATTGATTCAGGCTTCGTGTCCATGCTCCGCGAATAGATTCGAAGAGTCATTTCATTGCCATCAAATATTGAAGCCCTGTCGTCACTCGCCGCGCTTAGTGTCGCGACCAGCAAAATCTTGCCTGTGGGGTCAAAGATTGTGGCACCAATTTCTGGGGCATTATGTGGTGTGAAGCCGTCAAAAAACCAATTTCCATTGGATAAATGATCATGGTGGTGGCCCGGCCCCATCAAGGATTCTTGCGCGATTTGGGCAGGGGCAAAGGCATTGCCGGCAACAAAAATTTTCGGCGATCCCTGGAGAAATTGATTCAGGGCTTTGAAAAAGTCAGGCTTTTTCGGGCTGGGCCCGGATTTATTGAATTGCCCGAAGAAAAGTTCGTTAGAATTCTCACATGCCGCAAGATTTCGAGTGCTGCAATTTTTATAGCCATTAATTTGATCTGGCGCTTGGGCTGACGCGGCCGCTGCGTGGAAAATTAGCGTCACCAAAACTGTGCCGAGCGCCCTATTCATGCCGAAACCATCAAC
>CAIXUE010000038.1 GCA_903922545.1 uncultured Alphaproteobacteria bacterium
CCTCGATCGTGGCCGGAAGCCCGGTATCGGTCCAGTCGCCGGCCAGGAAGAAATTGCGCCATCCCGTCCTGGCGGGCGGGCGGCGGGCATCTTCCTGCGGCGTGGCGGCAAAAGTAGCCCGCTTTTCCTTGACGATCTGCCATTTGGGCAAGGTGGCGGAAATGCCCAGAGCGCGAGCCACATCGGCCCACAATATTTGCGCCAGTTCTTCGCGGTCCTTGTCCACAATCGCATCGGCGCCGGAAACCGTAACCGAGATGCGGTCGGCAAAGCTGAAGATCCATTCCGCCGTGCCCCCCGTCAGACCCAGAATCGCCGGCACGCCCAGCGGCGCGGGAAACTTGAAATGGGCATTGACGATGCTGCGGAATTGCAGCGGCGTTTTCAGGTTGGGCACAATATCCTTGGCCACCCAGGGCGGCACCGCCAGGATCACGGCGTCGGTGCGCGCCACCGGCATGGTGGCGTCGGGAAATTCCAACGCCGCGGCCGCGTGACCGCCAAAAGTAATGGCGCGCAATCGCTCGTTGAAGCGCACCTCAGCGCCCCGGTTCTTCAGAAATTCCAGCGCGGGCTCGATAAAGGCCGCGGCCAGTGTCGGCGTGGCGATGCGAGGGCGATAGGCACGCCCGCCTCTGACCAATGTCTCTTTCAGGATCGCGCCCGCCAGCCGGGCGGAGGCATCGCAAGGTTCGGTGTTGAGGGCAGCCAGCAAAAAGGGATGCATCAGCCGCTCCCACAAACGGCCTTTGCAAGCCATCACATCGCCCACCGTTTGGCGCTTTCCGGCGAACAGCAATTTGGCATAAGCAGCATAATCGGCGGGCGTGGTTCCGGGCACGCGCCGCGACGCTGAGCCCACCCACCAGGGCAGCGCGCCTTCATTCGGCTTCAGACTCCAGCGCGCGCCGCTTTGTAGATCCACAAAATCGAACAAAGCCCGCACCGGCCCAGTCAGGTTGGCCGCCGCGCCGATACGTTCCAGATAAGCGTAAACCGCGCGATTACCCGACAGCACCAAGTGGTTGCCATTATCGATCACGCCATCAAAGGTTGGATCATAATAGGAGCGGCAGCGCCCGCCCGCCTGCCCGGCGGAATCAAACAGGGTCACTTTCACGCCGCGTTCGGCCAGCCGCGTGGCGGCGGCAAGGCCGGCCAATCCCGCACCGATCACCGTGGCCCGGGCGCCGCCTGTCATAGGAATTTCGAGCGCAGCACCAGCAGCAGAAGCTTGCCCTTGCCCAGCGATACGCGCGTGCGCGGCGGCGCAAAACCGGCTTCTTCCGTGGATTTGAGGATTTCCGAATAAACCGCGCCCATCAGCCAGGGCGTGGCGATGCGGCCTTTCGGTTTGGCATCCAGAATCGCCATCGCCTTAGCATAATGGCCATGCGCCAGTTCCGCCACCATGCGGCAAACACTGTCCACCTTGGGATCAGACACCACCATCTTCGGGTCAAGCGACTTGAAGCCGGCGGCGAAAAGATATTCGCGCGGCAAATACAGCCGGCCGATATCGGCGTCTTCATCAATGTCGCGCAAAATATTGGTAAGCTGCAGGGCGCGGCCCAGATCATGCGCGAGCGCGAAACCCGGCTCTTCCGCCATGCCAAAGACCTTGATCGAAAGCCGGCCCACCGCGCTGGCCACCCGCTCGCAATAAAGATCGAGCGTCGGAAGATCGGGCGCGACAATGTCCTCGGCCACATCCATGTCCATACCATCAAGTATGGTGAGGAAATCTTCTTTCCTGAGACCATAGCGCGTCACGGCCGGGGCCAGAAATCCGGCAGCGGCGGTGGGCGCACCGGCATAAAGCGCACCCAGATCGGCGCGCCAGGCTTCCAGCCTGGCATGCCGCTCGGCCCGCGTCCCGATGCCGTCATCGGCAATGTCATCCACCTTGCGGCAAAAGGCATAGATCGCGAACATGGCGTCGCGTTCTTGGCTCGGCATCAGCCGCATGGCGGCATAAAAGGAACTGCCGCTGGCTTTTTTCTTCACCGCGCGCGCCTGGGATGGATTGGCGTTCATGCCGCCCTCCTGGTCAGGCGGCGAAAGGCGAAGACCGGCACTCTTGCAAGAAACAGCGTGGCGACATTCATCTTGGAGTGATGCACTTTCTGAGACAGCGGGTCTTTCCGCATCAGCTTGGCGTTCAAATCCTGGGCGAGGGTTTGAATGAGATCGACTTCCAAGGCAAGCCTTGCGTCACGGATCTGGGCCGCGAAGCCCTTGGAAACAGACAATAATCCGGCATTTTTGATCGCCAGCCCCGCGATGGCCGCCAGCAGCGGCTTGGGCGCCTCCCGTGCGGACAAGTCTTCCACCCTCGCCCCAACGGCGGCAAAGGCATCCCCGGGAATATAAACCCGGTTCAACTCGCGATAATCCTTGCCGCAATCCTGCAGGTGATTGATCACCTGCAGCGCGGCGCAAAGCGCGTCATTGGCGGGCCAGGTGGCTCTGCTTTCGCCATGCACGTCCAGCACAAAGCGGCCCACCGGCATGGCCGAATAACGGCAATAATCCAAAAGGTCATCCCAATCGCGATAGCGCAATTTGGTGACATCGCGGCGAAAGGCCTCCAGAAGATCCAGCGCGTGTACCGGATCGAGATTGTTTTGCGCCAGCACCACGCGCAGCTGAACGCCTTCGGGCGAAGCATCGCTTTGCCCCACCAGCGTGGCGCGCATCTCTTCCAGCAGGCGCAGTTTTTCATCCGGCGCGGCGCTGGGATGATCGGCGATATCGTCGGCAAAGCGCACGAAACGGTAAAACGCCAGCACCGCCGGACGATGCCGGGGCGCGATCAGGAACGAGGCGACAGGAAAGTTTTCATCCGTGTGTCCCTTGCCGGATTGGAGTTCGCCGCCGCTCATATCTTTTCACGCGCAGCTTTGGCTTGCGCCCGGCCTTTCCACATTCCGCCTTTGCCGGACCAATGCTGCAAGGCGGATTCCAGCGTGAAGCCAGCATAGAAAAGCCCGATCAGCGGCAACGCAACGCCCCAAAGCGGTGACAACCGGTAAAAGCGCAGGATGGGCTGGAACATCATCGCCATGATGAACCAGGCGGCCCATCCGGCCATTTGCGGCAGATCCCAGGCGACCAGCGCCGTGACCACCGGGGCGATGTAGACCAGGAACAGGCCCAGCAAGGTACCGGCCAGCACCAGGGGCGAATAATCCAGTTGGGCG
>CAIXUE010000039.1 GCA_903922545.1 uncultured Alphaproteobacteria bacterium
CGGTGATGGTGGGGCGCAGCAGCGTGGCGTCGGGAAGACCCAGCGTGTCTTCCGGCGGGTTGGGCAGATGCTCAACCTGGCGGGCCATGTCGTAACCCAGATAACCGAACAGACCCACCGCCATGGACGGCAGTTCCGGCGGCAAGGTCATGCGGGTTTCGGCAATCAGGGCGCGCAGGGACGCCAGCGGCTTTTGCGGCAAGGGTTCAAATTTGTCCGCGTCAGCCTGGGCGGAGCGGTTGATCTCGGCCAGATCGCCACGGGTGCGCCAGATCAGATCCGGTTTGAAGCCGATGATGGAATAGCGACCGCGCGCTTCGCCGCCCTGAACGCTTTCCAGCAGGAAAGCGTTTTCCTTGCCTTCGCCCAGCTTGAGGAACGCGGAGACCGGCGTTTCCAGATCGGCGACATGGCGGGCATAGACGGCCTGGGGCCGGCCAGCCTCATAGGCGCGTGCGAAGCTTTCAAAATCAGGCTTGATCTGTGTCACGGCCAGCTCTCATTGCTGCCTATTGCTGGCCAAGCGCCGATTGCAGCATCTGCTGGTTGACCTTGACCCCTTCGCGCAGGCGCGAGGCGTTGGCGAAGGAGACAGAGATGTCGCTGGCCGCCTGCTGGGACAATTGCTGCCGCCCGTTCTGGAAATCCGGACCCGAAGGCGGGGTGTGGGAAATGCCGGTGACTCTGGCGATGATGAAGTTGGCGCCCGTGCCCTGCGGCGCTTCGACCACGGCGTTGGGGCGGGCGTTGAAAATCTTCTCCACCAGACCGGCCGAGAAAGTTGTGTCGGAGGTGTTGCGGGTCAGCGCCGGGCTTTGCTGCACGGGGATTTTCATCTCCTTGGCGATGGCGGCCAGATTGCCGTCGGTGGTCGCCTTGGCGGCCAGTTCGGCGGCTTTCTTTTCAAGCGCCGCCTGGCGTTGTTCGTCGGTCCAGGCCGCCAGCGCGGCGGTGCGCACATCGGCCAGCGCCTTCAATTTGGGCGGCGTGGTGCCGTCCACCTTGATGGCGTAATTCTCGCCGCTCTTGGCGGGGAAGGGATCGTTGTCTTCGCCCACGTCATAAGAGAAAGCCTGGGAGAAGAATTCCGGATCCGCCGGCAGGCCTTCGGGCTGGGTGCCATCGGGCGCGACGCCGTTCTTGTCGATGGCCGCGAACTTGCCGCTTTTCATGCCGGCTTTCTTGGCCGCAGTGGGAATGTCGGCGCCGCCGCTGCGGGCATCTTCAAACGCATTGACGATGTCGGCGATTTTGCCCTGGGCGGCCGCCAGCGCCAGCTTCTTGCGGATTTCGGCTTTGGCGTCATCGAGCGAGCGCGACACGCCGGGCGTGATCTTGGTGACGCGCATCAGGACAAAGCCGCCCAGCGCGCCTTTGACCGGCTGGCTGACTTCATTCTGTTTCAGCGCGAAAGCGGCGTCGGCCCGGGCGGGATCGGCCAGATCGGATTTGCTCAGGCTGCCCAGCGAAAGGTCGGCGGGCTTGATCTTTTTCTCCGTAGCCACGGCGTCGAAGGTTTTGCCCTTGTCGATTTGCGCCCGCGCCGCCTTGGCGGAAGCTTCATCGGCGAATTCGATCTGCTGGATGTCGCGCTTTTCCGGCACGTTGTAATCGGTCTGATGGGCGGCGTAATCCGCGGCGATCTGCGCGTCGGTGATGGCGGATTCCTTGGCCACATCTGCGGGGCCGATATAGGCATATTCCACCTGGCGATATTCCGGGGTGGAGAATTTGTCGGCATGCGCCTTGACGTAATCGGCCAGCGCCGCGTCGGTGGGCGGGGCGATTGCGCCCACCGCTTCGGGCGCCACCACGACATAATCCACGGCGCGTTTTTCGGTGAGGAAGAGGAAAAGCGCCTGGGCATAGCCGGCGGGCAGGGTGAAGCCCTGTTCCAGCGCGGCGGTGAGCTGCTGGCGGTTCAAATCGGTGCGGGTTTCGGCCAGGAAGTCGGCTTCGTTGTAGCCGGCATTGCCGATCACCTGATTGAAAGTGGCGCGGTCAAACTGGCCGGTGGGGCCCTTGAATTCCGGGATGTTGCGCACGTTCGCGGACAGCGCCGCGTCGGTGGTGGTGATGCCAAGCCGGTTCACCGCATTGTCCAGCGCCGTGCGGCTGATCAATTGCTGCAGGGCGACGTTCCCCAGGCCCATTTTTTCGGCCATATCGGGGGTGATATCCATGCCCATCTGCTGGCTCTGGTTGCGCAGGAAATTCTTGTAGGAGCGGGTGAAAACATCCTGGCTGATTTCGGTGGAACCCACCGTGGCCAGCGCCGTGACATTCATGCCGACAAAGACGTCGGCGATGCCCCAGACCACAAAGCTCAGCGCCAGCGCCCCCATGAAAAGCGAGGCGACCCAGGAGGTCGAGATTTTGTGCATCCATTGCAGCATGAGAAACTATCTTTCACGAAAAGGCGGCGGATGATAGGGAGGGGGCCCCTGTTGGGCAAGCCGCGATTGGCGGCGGAAAAACGCCTTTTTTAGAGGAAAAACAATGTCCCCCATCCGTCCCCTGGTCGCCGGAAACTGGAAGATGAACGGGCTGGCCGCCAGCCTGAGCGAACTGAATGCGGTGAAAGAGCGGCTGGGCAAGCCGGACTGTGACGTTCTGATCTGCCCGCCCACCACCCTGATCGCCCAGGCGGTTTGGCATTCCAAGGGCGCCGTTCCCATTGGGGCGCAAGACTGCAGCCCGCACAAGTCGGGCGCCTATACCGGCGATATCAGCGCCCCGATGTTGAAGGACGCAGGCGCGGCGGCTGTGATCCTGGGTCATTCCGAGCGGCGCAAGAATCACAGCGAGACGGATGCACAGGTTGCGGCCAAGGCTCAGGCGGTCTGGGCGGCGGGGCTGACCGCCATCATCTGCGTCGGCGAGACCGATGCGGAGCGCGAAGCGGGCAAGGCGCATCATGTCTGTCACGGCCAGATTTCCGGTAGCGTGCCCAAGGACGCCACAGCGGCGAACACCGTCATCGCCTATGAGCCGGTCTGGGCGATCGGCACCGGCAAGACGCCGACCACCGATGAGATCACCGCCATGCATGCGCACTTACGCCGCTGCCTGAAGGACCTGTTGGGAGCGGGCGCGGACGGCATGCGCATCCTGTATGGCGGCTCGGTCAATCCTTCAAATGCCGCCAGTATTTTAAACCTTCCGGAAGTGGATGGCGCACTGGTGGGCGGCGCGAGCCTGAAAGCCGATGATTTTCTTGCGATTATCGGCGCGGTTAAGCGGACTTAACCAGTAATTTCGACCGTTCCTTAACGGCCCCGGCCGCACTCTGCCTTCAACAAGCAGAAGGCGGTTGGGATGACGCGTCTGTCCTATGACAGCGTCGAAGCGTTGATTTATGATCCGGTGTCGGCCAACCGCACCGCGACGCGCGCCGCGCTTTTTTCCATGGGATTTCGCCACACCGATGGCGCCGCGACCCTGGACGCGATGATGGATTCCATCAAGAAGCGCCCGCCCGATATTCTTTTGTGCGAGGCGCAGGGCGCGGGCGAAGAGCTTTGCGCCATGATCCAGCAGCTGCGCCAGGGCGGCGCCTGCGACAATCCCTTTATCGTCATCATCGTCACCGCCTGGGAGAAATCCACCGGGCTTATCACCCGCGTGGTCAATTCCGGGGCCGACGATCTTTTGCTGCGGCCTTTTTCCACCGCGCTGCTGGGCCTGCGCATCGAGACCCATATCGAGCGGCGCAAGGGTTTTGTCATCACGTCTGACTATGTGGGCCCCGACCGGCGCCGCGATGAATCGCGCGGCGGCCCCAGCGCCGATATTTTCATGCCGCCCAATTCGCTGAAGATGAAGGCCAAGGAAAAAATGACGGCCGAGGCGATTGCCAAGCGGCTGGATGGCGAATTGCGTTCAGCGCGCGAGATGCTGCGCAAGGAAAAATTGCGCCGCGATTCTTTTCAGATCTGCATTCTGTGGCGCCTGATGCAGGAACAGCGCCCCGGCCAGCCCAGCGTTCAGGTGGATCTGGACAAGCTTTCCAATCTGGCCCGTTCGGTGGAGCGGCGCTGCCGCGAAACCGAATTCGATGCCGTGGTGGAATGGTGCGACAGCATTCGCGGCGCCGCCGAGGGGCTGGAACTGGGTGTGGACCGCAATGCCTCGATGCATCTTCTGGGCAATGCGGCGCTGGAGATGCACCAGATCTTCCATCCCGAGCGCACGCCGGCCGAACGGCTGGCCGAGATTGACGCGACCGAGGCGATTATCCGGGCGCGCAGCCAAACTGCCTTGGCATCCTGATTTCCTCTTGAAAATCAGGGAATTGCCGCCCAAATCGGGCCTAAGGCTTTCTTTTTCCGGCGCTTTCCTCTAAAGACGCGCGCATTCAAGGATATCCCATGCAGACCCTGCTTGTTGTTGTTGAGCTGATGATCGCCGTGGCGCTGATCATTTTCGTGCTGTTGCAGCGTTCCGAGGGCGGCGCCCTGGGAATGGGCGGCGGCTCCAACCTGGGCGGTCTGTTTTCTCCCCGCGGCGCGGCCGATACCCTGACGCGCACCACGGCTATTTTGGCGGTTCTGTTCTTTGTGACCTGTCTGGCGCTGAATCTTCTGGCGCTGCATGGCCGCAATGAGACGTCGATTCTCGATGTTCCGGCAGCGGGCGGCGCGGCCACGGCGCAGAAGCCGCTGACCACGCCTGCCAAACCCGCGCCGGCTGGTCCTGCCGTCCCCAAACCGCAGTAAATACAGCCGGTTTTTCGCGCGAAATATTTTGTAATTTAGCGCTTGAGGTGCCCATGCCTTTTCGACATGGTGGCCTCCCATGGCCCGGTTAGTTTTCATCACCGGCGGCGTGGTCTCTTCCCTTGGAAAAGGTCTTGCGTCCGCCGCCCTTGGCGCGCTGCTTCAGGCGCGCGGTTTCAAAGTCCGTCTTCGCAAGCTTGATCCGTATTTGAATGTCGATCCGGGCACGATGAGCCCGTTTCAGCATGGCGAAGTCTATGTCACCGATGACGGGGCGGAGACCGATCTGGATCTGGGTCATTATGAGCGCTTCACCGGCGTGTCGGCGCGCAAGTCCGACAATTTCACTTCAGGCCGCATCTATTCCCAGGTGATCGAGAAAGAACGCAAGGGCGGCTATCTGGGCCGCACCGTGCAGGTGATCCCGCATGTCACCGACATGATCAAGGAATTCGTGCTGGCCGA
>CAIXUE010000040.1 GCA_903922545.1 uncultured Alphaproteobacteria bacterium
CTGGAAGGGCTGCTGCGCCGGGTTTCACCCGACATCGTATTTCACTTCGCCGCTGTCCATGGCGCGGCGGGATTCGACTATGAATCCGTCTGGCTTCAGGCGCATCAGGTCAACACGCTGTCGGTGCAGCTCATTCTGGAATATATCCGCGCCGAAAAGCCGCGCTGCGGCTTCATCTATGCCAGTTCCGCCAAAGTGTTCGGCCCTGACATGCCGGCGCATATCGACGAAAACAGCCCACGCCGCTCGGCCTGCATCTACACCATCACCAAGAATTCCGCCCGCGAACTGATCGACTATTACCGTGTCCGCCACGGCGTGGCGGCCTCGGTGCTGTATCTCTTCAACCATGAATCGGCCCGCCGTCTGGCGCAGTTTTTCGTGCCGCGCGTCGCCCGGGCCTTGGCCGGCGCTCTCGGCGGCGCCAAAATACCGGCGCCGCTTCATTCGCTGGATTTCGCCTGCGACTGGGGCGACGCAAACGAATTCATGGCCGTCGCCGCGGATATCGGCGAGCGCGGGTTGGGACAAGATTATATTGTGGCGTCGGGCACGACCTGGACCGGACGGGAAATGGCGCGCCAGCTTTTCGCCCACCATGGCCTGGATTATGCCGCGCACATCACCGAAACCAATCCCGCGCCGGGGCCGCCAGCGATGTACCAGGCCGACACGGCGCGGCTTCGCGCGGCCATCGGACGTGTGCCGGAGCGCAGTGTCCTGGATATCTGCGAAGACATCCGCGCGGGGCTTGAATGAAGCTTGCCCTCATTCAGGACCAGCTTCTCACCGAAGCGGGGTCGGAGCGCGTTTTCCTTTACATGGCGCAGGAGTTTCCCGAAGCGGATCTCTTCACCCTGGCTTACAATCCTGAAACCACCTGGCCGGAATTCCGGAAATTCAACATTCACACCAGTTGGCTGAACGGGCTGGTGCGGAGCCATGACCGCTTCAAGACGATGTTTCCACTGTCGACCTATGTGATGCAGAATTGGGATTTTTCCGCCTATGACGTGATCCTGACCTCGTCGGCCACCACCGCGAAATATGTCCGCAACCACCGCGCCTGCCATGTCTGTTATTGCTACTACCCCACGCGCGCCATCTGGACCTCCGCCAAATATTTCGATGGCGCCAAATCCGGCTTGCGCGAGACGCTGTTCCGGCTGGCCTACGACACGCTCAAGCGGCGGGATTTGGAAGCCGCCAGGCGGGTGGATAGCTTCATCGCCATTTCGCAATCGTCTCGGCACGCCATCCGCCAATATTATGGCCGGGACGCAGCTGTCCTGTTTTCGCCGATTGACGTGCAACGTTTCGCGGCTGGCGCCGGCGAGCAGAAGACCGACCGCTATCTGATGGTGGGCCGGCTGGAGCGCTGGAAACGCACCGATTTTGCCATCGAGGCCTTCAACCAGTTGGGGTTACCGCTGGACATCATCGGCACCGGCCCGGAAGAGCCGGCGCTGCGGGCTGCCGCCAAACCCAATATCCGCTTCCTGGGCCGGGCGGACGACGAAGCCCTGGTCAGGGC
>CAIXUE010000041.1 GCA_903922545.1 uncultured Alphaproteobacteria bacterium
AGCAGCGCATGGCGACAAAGGCTCGGGCCTGGATACCGGGACCAGTCACGGCGGCTTCAAGCGCCCTGGCCTGCTTCTGGGTCTCCTCCAGGATGGGAGAGCGACCGCCAAGATGGTCGTAGATTTTGCGGGCGAAGGGCGCGCGGCGGCGGGCGATGAAACGCGCCAGGGGATTTCGGATGATCCAGGGCAGGGTGATGATTGCCGGATCGGAAAACAGATTGCGCAGAAACGGTTCAACCGCTTCCGGGCTGTCAGGGCCACCCAGATTGAAAAGAATGATCGCTAACTTCACAGGACAACCATCAGAAGAACATTCTTAAGATAAGTTAGTGATGAAGATGTAGTAGAGCCTGTGAATCTGTGGAACGTTTGGCCAGGCAGATCGGACAAGGCCGCAGGTTCAAGGCTTTAGGCGAGGGCGTGTTCGCAAAACTGTCCCAAAATGCTATTCTTGTCATTCTCTGTCATGCACATTCATTCCGGTTGCAAGAGCCTTGGGCGCGGAATGGGCGGGAATGGCGAGGGCGAATTCTGGATAAGAGCCGCTGGTAAGAGCCTCGGCCGGGACAAATTGTGGACAAGAAATTTCATATTCACCTGGTCTCGGATTCCACCGGCGAAACCCTGAACGCGCTGGCCAATGCCGCGCTCGCCCAGTTCGAGAATGTGGATGTGCAGATCCATCTCTATGCCCTGGTGCGCAGCGAACACCAATTGGGGCGGGCGCTGGACCATGTCGCCACCGCGCCGGGGCTGGTGTTTTTCACCATGGCCAATCAGGCGCTGCGGCAGAAACTGGTCACACGCTGTGCGGTCTTGTTGATGGAATGTGTGGATGTGCTGGATGCGCCGGTGGGCGCCTTGCGCGGGTTTCTGGGCGCATCCGCCACCCACAAGGTGGGCCGCCAGCATCAGGTGGACCAGCGCTATCTGGACCGTATCGAGGTGCTGAACTTTTCCATCGCCCATGATGACGGCCAGTCGCTGGATACGCTTGGCGGCGCCGAAGTGATTTTGACGGGGGCCAGCCGAACTTCCAAGACGCCGACTTGCGTCTATCTGGCCATTCGCGGGGTGAAGGCTGCCAATGTGCCCCTGGTGCCAGGCATGCCGCCGCCGCAGGCTTTGCTGGAGGCCAAAAAGCCGCTGATCGTAGGGCTGTGGGTATCGCCCGACCGGCTGGTGCAGGTGCGGCGCAACCGTCTGGCCAGCATGGGGGAAGGGCGCGATACCGCCTATATCGATCCGGATACGGTACGCGAGGAAATCAACGCGACACGGCGGCTGTTTGAACAGAATGACTGGCCGTCGATTGATGTGTCGCGCCGCTCCATCGAAGAAACGGCAGCGGCGGTGATGAATTTGCTCAGCGAGCGGCATGAGAGCCCTGCGTCATGAGCGAATTGGTACTGGCTTCGGGTAGTTCGTCACGGCAACGCATGCTGCGCGCGGCGGGGGTGCCGTTCCGGGTTAGCGCTGCTGACCTGAATGAGACGGCGCTGATCGCTGACTTGTGGGACAAGGGCGAAAAGGCGGCGGGTATTGCCGCGGCGCTGGCAGAGCAGAAGGCCGTGATGGTGTCGCGGCGCCAGGCCGGCGCGCTGGTGCTGGGCGGGGATTCGGTGCTGGCTTTTGGGGAAGAGATCGTCTCCAAATGCAAGACTATGCCGGAGCTGAAGACATTGCTGCGCCGTCTGTCGGGCAAGCGCCATCAGATTATTTCGGCCGCCGTGCTGGCGCGCGATGGCGTGCCGGTGTGGAGCTATACGGGGACGACCACGCTGACCATGCGGCGCTTCAGCGATGCGTTTCTGGATGATTATCTGGCGGCGGAAGGCGAAACGCTTTTGTCGGGCGTGGGCGGCTATCGCTATGAAGAGCGTGGGGCGCAATTGTTTGAGACGGTTGAGGGTGATGCCTTTACCGTGCTGGGCTTGCCACTGTTGCCGGTGTTGGCGGCGCTGAGGACCCACGGGATATTGGCGTCATGAAGCGCGCAGGGATCATTGGCTGGCCAGCCAGCCATTCGCTGTCACCGGTGCTGCATGGCTAGTGGCTGAAGCAATATGGCGTGGAAGGCGAGTTCGTTCGCCTGCCCGCCAGGCCGGAGGATTTTGCCGCCACGGTGGAAAAAGCGCGCGCAGACGGGTTTGCCGGATTGAATGTCACGGTGCCGCACAAGGAAGCGGCGTTCAGGCTGGCGGGCACGCACGACAAGGCGGCGGCGATCTGTGAGGCGGTGAATCTTTTGCTGTTCCGGGAGGCCGCGATTTCCGGCGGCAATACCGATCATGTCGGCATGCGCAAAAGCCTGGAAGAAGCGCTGGGTGAAAAGGCCCTGGCGGGAAAAACCGTGGTGATGCTGGGGGCGGGCGGTGCTGCACGGGGCGCCATTCTGGCGCTGGATGAGATGGGCGTGAGCCAGATTCATATCTTCAACCGCAACCAGGCGCGGGCCGACGGCCTGGCCCAGGCGATGACGCCGAAGGTGACGGCCAGGCTGGTGCCGGGGCCACTCGCGGGTTGGAGCGCGGTGGCGGGCACCGCGTCGTTGCTGGTCAATACGAGCAGCGCCGGCATGACCGGCAATGAACCCTTGGTGCTGGATCTGGCGCCGCTGCCGCGCGGCGCGGCGGTGTGCGATATCGTTTACAATCCGCTTCAAACCGATCTGCTGAAAAACGCGCAGGCGCGGGGCCATGTGGCGATTGATGGGCTGGGCATGCTGATGCATCAGGCGGCGCCGTCTTTTGAAGCGTTTTTTGGCGTAAAGCCCGAAGTGACAGCCGGCCTGCGCGCCGCGCTGGTGGAAGCGCTTCAGGCCCATGGTTAGGCCTTTTGTCATTGGGCTGACCGGCTCCATCGCCATGGGCAAGAGCGAGACGGCACGGTTGTTCGCCGAGGAAGGCGTTGCGGTGCATGACGCCGATGCCGCCATCGCCAGGCTTTATGGCAAGGGCGGCGCGGCGGTGGCTGCGATTGGCAGGGAATTTCCCGATGCGGTGCAGGATGGCGCGGTGGACCGGGCGCGGTTGTCGGCACGGGTGGCAGCCAATCCCGTGGCGCTGAAAAAACTCGAAAGCCTGGTGCATCCTTTGGTGGCAGGCGAACGGGAGGAATTTTTGCGGGGCGCGGCGGCACACGGCGAAGCGATCGTGGTGCTGGATATTCCGCTACTGTTCGAGACGGGCTTGGAAGGCGAAATGGACGCGCTGGTGGTGGCCAGCGCGCCGGAAAGCCTGCAGCGGGAGCGGGCGCTTTCCCGGCCCGGCATGACGATGGAAAAATTTGAAACCTTGCTGGCGCGGCAGGTACCGGATGTGGAAAAGCGGAGCAAAGCGCATTTCGTGGTTGTCACCGACCAGGGGCTGGCGCACGCTCGCGCCCAGGTGAGAATGATTTTGGCGGCGATCCGGGAAAAGCTTCAGAACCATGCGTGAGATTGTTTTCGATACCGAAACCACGGGGTTTGAGCCAGCTGACGGTCACCGCATCGTTGAGATTGGGTGTGTCGAGTTGGTGGATCATTTTCCAACCGGGAACACATTTCAGGCCTATCTGAACCCGCAGCGCGCCGTGCCGATTGAATCCCAGCGGGTGCATGGGCTGAGCGATGAATTTCTCAACGACAAGCCGTTCTTTGCTGCTGTGGTGGAAGAGTTTCTGGTTTTTATCGGCGATGCGCCGCTGGTGATTCACAACGCTTCGTTCGACATCAAATTCATCAATGCTGAACTGGCGCGCACCGGCCATCCGCCCATTCCATTGGCCCGGGCCATCGACACGATTGAAATCGCCAAACGCAAAATTCCCGGGGCGCGCTATTCGCTGGATGAACTGTGCAAGCGCTTTGGCGTGGATTTGAGCGGCCGATCCAAGCATGGCGCGCTGCTGGATGCGGATCTGACGGCGCAGATTTACCTGGAACTGATCGGCGGGCGGCAGCGCGGATTGGCGCTGGCGCCGATCGAAATTGCCGAAGACCATACCCAGCCGCGTCAGGCGCGCGCGCGCCAGCGGCCGGAAAAATTGCCCAGCCGCATTTCAGAAAGTGAAATGGCGGCGCACATAGCCTTCATCGCCCAGGAGCTGGGCGCTGAGGCGATCTGGAATCTGGGTTCTTAAACGCCCGGCGGCGGCTGGATCGGCGCCGACTGCTGCTGCGCCATCTTGTTCTGATAGAGCGCCACAAAATCAATCGGCTCTATCATCAGAGGCGGCATGCCGCCATCGCGCACCGTGTCGGCGATGACGCGGCGGGCGAAGGGAAACATCAGATGCGGCGCCTGGATCAGCAGCACGCGCTGGATCGCGTCTTCGGGCATGTTGGTCAGCTTGACCAGGCTGGCATAGGCAAGTTCCATCATGAACAAGGTGCGATTTTCCATCGTGGCCTTGATGCGGGTGTGCAGCACCACTTCGTAATGGTCGGAACCGACGGGGCGGGCCTGAAGGTCCACGCCCAGATCCATCTCGGGATTGCCGGTGAAACCGGCCGGCGCGCCCGGATTCTCGAAGGACATGTCCTTGATATACTGGCCAACAATCTGAAGATTGGGCTGGTTTTCGCTGCCACCGCTGCTCATGGGTTTTGTCCTTGATTAATCGGCCCGCGCGCTACCATGGATCAAGCGCCAAGCACAAGGCTTCACGCTATTCATGGATAAATCTGGACCCCCAAAGGCCGGGAGGCTAGGGTCCAGGCCTTAAGGACAAGCGCATGCCGGATTCACAATTGATCGTCATTCTGGTCGCCGCCATGGTGGCAGGGGTGGTGCTGTTCCGCCTCTATACCGTGCTGGGCCGCCGGACCGGCCATGAGCCGCAGCCCGATGCCAACCGTGCGCCAACGCCCGCGCCGCTGCGCGAGGCCACGCCCGCTGTGGCGGCTGAACCGCCGCCGCCCGAAAGCCTGACGGCGCGGGGCCTGATGGATATCGAACTGGCCGATCCCAAATTCGACCGGGCGCATTTCCTGAAGGGCGCGCGCACGGCCTACGAAATCATTCAAAAGGCTTTTGCCGATGCCGACCGGTTGGCGCTGCGCCCGCTTTTGTCGGACGAAGTTTATGCCGCGTTTGAACGCGATATTGCCGCGCGCACCGCGCCGCCGCCGCAGCTGGTTTCCATTGCCGACGCGCGCATTGTGGGGGCGGAGCTTTCGGGCAAGCTGGCGGAGCTGACCGTGGCGTTCCGCGCCAGTTTTTCCGGCAATGACGGCGCTGCGCGCGATGTGGCGGATCATTGGAGTTTCTCGCGCACCATCGGGGCAACCGATCCCAACTGGGTGCTGGTGGCCACCGCGGGCGATCCGGCCTGAGCGCCTTGCGTATCGGGGCGATAGCGGCGGCAGTAGCGCTGGCCGCGGCGATTTTCGGATTTTATTATTGGCAAAGCAGCAAGCCCGGGCCTTTGCGGCTGACGCAAAGCGCGTTCGCCGATCTGCCGGGTTGGGGGCAGGGCGATTTTGCGCCGGCGCTGGCGTCCTTTGCGCGCGGCTGCGCGGTGATCGCCGCAAAGCCGCCGCAGAATGATATGGGCGGCAAGGGTTATGGCGGCAAGGTTGCCGATTGGCTGGCCGCATGCGGCGCGGCGCAGGGTGATGCGCGGGCTTTTTTTGAAAAGAATTTCACGCCCTATCGGCTGAGCGCGGGCGGGCAGAAGAACGGGTTGTTCACCGGCTATTATGAGCCGCTGATTTTGGGCAGCCGCACAAAGGGCGGCGCGTACCAGACGCCGGTCTATGGCTTGCCGCCGGATCTGATCCGCGCTGATCTTGGCGCGTTCAATCCCGCGCTGGCGGGCGAACATATTTCCGGGCGGCTGGAGGGGCAGAAGCTGGTGCCTTACGCCAACCGCGCCGAGATTGACGCGCATGGGCTGGCGAATACCAAAATTCTTTTCTGGTGCGATGATCCAGTGGCGCTGTTCTTTTTGCAGATCCAGGGTTCGGGGCGGGTGCGCTATGAGGATGGCAGCAGCGCGCGGATTGCCTATGCGGGAGAAAATGGCCGGCCCTATACCGCCATCGGCCGGGTGCTGATCGCCATAGGCGCGATTGCGCGCCGGAATGTCTCGCTGGCCAGCATCAAAAGCTGGCTGAAGGGCAATCCGTCACGGGCGCAAGGCGTGATGGAAGCGGATCAGTCGTTTGTTTTCTTCGAGGAAAAGCCGCTGGGTGATGTGGCATTGGGCAGCCCCGGCACGCTGGGCGTGGGCTTGACCCCGCGCGCCAGTCTGGCGATTGACCCCAGGCTGAATGTGCTGGGCGCGCCTTATTATGTCGATGCGGCGCCGGTGAAGGGGCTTTTGATCGGGCAGGATACCGGCGGGGCGATACGCGGGCCGGTGCGGGGCGATGTCTTTTTTGGCTTTGGCACGGAGGCGGAAAGCGATGCCGGCGGCATGAAGGCGGAGGGCGAAATGTATGTGCTGTTGCCCAATGCGTTGGCGGCGGGGCTGGGCAAGGAAAAAGATTTCCCGTGAAAAAGCGCGCCACCAGCGAGGATGAGAAAATCCTTTTCCGGAAAACCGTGGAGCGGGCCAATCCCTCGGCGGTGACGAAAAAGTCCACGGCCAAAGCCAAAAGCGGCAAGGGCGGACTGGACGGTCATACCCGCAAGAAACTGCAGGATGGCATTTTAAAGCCCGAAGTGCGGCTGGACCTGCATGGTTTTACCCAGAACGCGGCGCATCAGGCGCTGTTGATATTCTTGGCCCGGGCGCACAAATCCGGGGTGCGGTTGGCCCTGGTGATTACGGGAAAAGGCAAGAGTGAAGAGTCACCGGGCGTGTTGAAAGCGATGGTGCCGCGCTGGCTGAAGCAACCGGAATTTGCCGTGTTGATCGCGGGTATCGAACAGGCGCATATCCGCCATGGCGGCGGCGGCGCGCTTTATGTTTACTTGCGCAAATGAACCAGGCGTTTCACACAATCAGCGTTTCGACCCATGGCCCGGGGCTTTATGAAGTCACGGACGGCGTGGTGGAATTTCTGCGCGGGAAGGGTGACGGGCTTTTGACCTGTTTTATCCGCCACACTTCGGCGTCGCTGCTGGTGCAGGAAAATGCCGATCCGGATGTGCAGAAGGATTTGCAGGATTTTTTTGCGTGGCTGGCGAAAAGCGGGCCGCGCTTCCGCCATACCGCCGAAGGGCCGGACGACATGCCATCCCATATCCGCTCGGCGTTGACACAGACGTCTATTGGAATTCCGGTGAAGGCGGGCAGGCCGGTGTTGGGCACTTGGCAGGGGCTCTATGTTTTTGAGCATCGCGACGCGCCGCACCGGCGCGAGGTGACGCTTCACTATATCGGTGACTAACCCCTCACCTGAAAAATCAATGGGTTGATCGTCGCTGCGCTCCGCTAACCCAATGATTTTTCTTCCTCTCCCACAAGGGGAGAGGGAAGAAGATCAGATAAGTCCGGCGGCGGAAGCCAATTCTTTCAGGGATTTTTCCGGACGCGCGCCGTAGTGGGAAATGACTTCGGCGGCGGCGATGGCGCCGACGCGGGCGCAATCGACCAAGCCTTTGTCATGCGTCAGGGCATAGAGAAAACCGGCGGCGAACTGGTCGCCCGCGCCGGTGGTGTCGATCACGCGGCTGATGGGCGCTGCCGGAACGGTGTGGACCTGACCTTCTTCCATCACCACGCAACCCTTGGCCGAGCGGGTGATGGCGGCGATGCCGCCCCATTTGCGGGCCGCTTCAATCACGCCATCAAACTCTTGCTGCTGGAAAAGCGCCTTGGCTTCTTCCTCGTTGGCGAAAAGAATATTCACTTCCTTGTCGAGCAGATGCAGGAATTCGTCGCGGAAGCGGCCAACGCAAAAAGGATCGGACAGCGACAGCGCCACGCGCCCGCCCGCGCCCTTCATGGCGGCGATGGCTTTGCGTGAGGCCTGTTTGGCGTTTTCCTCGTCCCACAGATAGCCTTCGATATAGAGGATGCGCGCGTCGGCGATCTGTTCTTCATCGACATCATCGGGCGTCAGCTGGCGGCAGGCGCCCAGATGGGTGCTCATGCTGCGCTGGCCGTCCGGTGTCACCGCGATCAGGCACGACGCGGTGGCGGCGCCGTCCCTGGTGGGCGGGGTGGTGAAGCTGATGCCCTGCGCCGACATGGATTTGCCGAACACCGCGCCCAGCCGGTCGTCAAACACCTTGCCGACAAAAACGCCATTGCCGCCCAGCGAGGCCAGGCCCGCCATGGTGTTGGCGGCCGAGCCGCCCGCCACTTCATGGGTGGAACTGAGGGCCTGGTTGTTGTCGGCCAGGGCGCGGTGCAATTCGCGGGCGCGGAATTCATCGATCAGGGTCATGCCGCCCTTGGCGATGCGGTGGGAGAGCAGAAAGCGGTCATCCACCGAAGCGATGACATCCACGATGGCGTTGCCCAGGCCCGCAACATCATATTTTTTGCTCATGCCCCGTCTCCCGCTATAAGCCGCGACTGGAATACGGAAACCCCCTGATGTTCGCAAGCATCGCCCGGGCCGCGCGGCAGATTTTCGAACCCGGTTTGCTGGGATTGCTGCTGCGTTCGGCGGTTTTGACCCTGCTTTTGTTCCTGACCGGGCTGGCGGGGGCGGAAATCATTCTTGCCCGGCTGCCGGTGCTGGAAAATCCCCTGGTCAACAAGGCGCTGGAATTGCTGGCGCCGGTTCTATTCTTGTTCCAGCTGGGTTTGCTGGGCGCACCGGTGGCGGCGCTGTTCGGCACGATTTTCCTGGACCGGGCAGCGGGCAAGATCGAGGCGCGCGATTACCCCGATGTTCCGGTGTTGCCGGCCCATCTGTGGACCGGGTTTCGCACCAGCCTGCGGCTTACGGCGATGGTGCTGGCGGCGGATCTGGCGCTGCTGCCGCTGGATATTTTCCTACCCGGTCTGGGGGAAATTCTCAGCATCATGGCCAATGGCTGGCTGCTGGGCTGGGAATATTTCGAGCTGGCGGCTGTGCGGCATCTTTCGCCGGCTGAGGCCGATTCCTTGCGCCGCACCCACCGCAAGCAGGTCTGGATCGGCGGCATGCTGATCGCGTTTTTGAGTGCGATGCCGGTGCTGGATCTGATCGCACCCCTGTTCGGCACCGCCCTGATGGTGCATCTGTTTCACCGGATATTGCGGGAGAAGCGGGCGTGATGCGGAAATTCCTTGGCCTGGCGTCGCTTTTGCTGCTGGCCGGTTGCGCCGCCAAAGTGCAGGCGCCGCTGGCCGCGCCATCGCCCGCGCCGGTGCGCCAAGCGCCTGCGCCGCGTGCGCCCGCATTGACGCCGCCCAATTTCAACGGGCTTGCGCCCGACGCCTTGCGGGCAAGGCTGGGCACGCCGGCTTTTTCGAGGAAAGACGGGGCGACGGAAATGTGGCGCTATGACAGCGGCGCCTGCCGGGCGTTTTTCTTTTTTACGGCAAACAAGGTCAGCCATATCGAGACCACGCCTGAAGGCGCGGGCGGTGCGCCTGATCCTGGCTGTCTTATTTCTTTGAAGAAGTCTTGATCTTCAGCCGCGGCTTTTGCGGCGGCTGTTCCTTGGTCTTGTCGGGAAAGTGGCAAAGATCGCGCACGATGCAGGTCGGGCAAAGAGGCTTCCTCGCCACGCAGGTATAGCGCCCGTGCAGGATCAGCCAGTGATGCGCATGGCTGAGATATTTTTCCGGGACTTTTTTCTCCAGCCCCAGTTCCACTTCCACAACGTCCTTGCCGGGCGCCAGGCCGGTGCGGTTGGAGACGCGGAAGATATGCGTGTCCACCGCGATGGTGTTTTCGCCAAAGGCGACATTCAGCACCACATTGGCGGTCTTGCGACCCACGCCGGGCAATTCTTCCAGCGCCTCACGCGATTTGGGCACTTGGCCGCCATGTTTTTCGATCAGGATTTTGGACAGGGCGATAACGTTTTTCGCCTTGCCGCGATAAAGCCCGATGGTCTTGATCGCGTCGGTGAGTTTTTCCTCGCCCAGCGCCAGCATTTTCTCAGGCGTGTCGATGGTTTTGAATAGCGGCTCGGTCGCCTTGTTGACGGATTTGTCGGTGGCCTGCGCCGACAGCGCGACCGCGACCAGCAGGGTATAGGGACTGCGATATTGCAGTTCAGTTTTGGGATTGGGGTTTTGTTTTTTGAGGCGCGCGAAGAATTCTTCAATCTCCGCGCGGGTCATTAGTTTGGGCATTTGAAACAAATTCTCCGAACGGCCCAGTGTAAAGGCGTCATCCCGATATGGCTTGACACGACAAATCAATTCCCGCCCAAGACGTGGGCAAAGGCTCAATTTTTGATTTTGTGAGATTTGCGCCATTTAAGGCTACAGGAAGCGACGTTGCGATTACGGCCATAATCTCTGCATCGAGCTGCTTTAGCACGGCCTCATCAGGATGTTGGGGA
>CAIXUE010000042.1 GCA_903922545.1 uncultured Alphaproteobacteria bacterium
AGTCGGTGCTGGCCGCCGTGGACGGATTGGAAATGGGCGTCGACCGCAATGCTTCCATGCATCTGCTCGGTCATGCGTCGCTTAATCTCAACCAGGTCTTCCAGCCAGAGAAGTCAATCGCCGATCATTTGAACAAGATCGATTCGACCGTCGCCATGATCCGCGCCCGCAACCCGAAACAACCGGAGATACAGTCGCCGCCGGACGACGATTTACGGGTCGCGAACGGCGAATAAAGAAGAGGCGAATAACGAGGTGCAAATAGTAAGTCTTTGTAATTTCATCCTATTCGCTACGCCCACTTCGCAATTCGCTTTCATCTTCCCATCCCGGCGCCAATCGTCTATTGAACCGGCCCTGGAGCTTAATCCGATCAGTTTGGATCGGATTATGCTCCGGATCCTTTGTTTTTCGCGCAATCTTGCGGCGAACCGGTTCCCACTTCGCCGGATTGCGCTCTAGCCCGGAAAAAGGCGCACGCCATGCAGACCCTGTTGTTGGTTATCGAACTCATGATCGCGATCGCGCTCGTCATCGTCGTCCTGATGCAGCGTTCCGAGGGCGGGGCGCTGGGTATGGGCGGCGGCGGATCCGGCCTGGGCGGACTTTTCAGCCCGCGCGGCGCCTCCGATACGCTGACCCGCACCACGGCAATCCTGGCGGTGTTGTTTTTCGTTACCTGTCTGGGTCTCAACTTGCTTGTGGCGCACTCCGCCAAGCCGAGGTCGATCCTCGATTCGGCCTCCGCAACGAGCCAGACGACCGCGCCGCTGCAAAGGCCCGTGACGCCGGCTCCGACCCGGCCTACGCCGACGATTCCCACGCCGCACTAAACCCATGAATTTCATCAGGTTGTGCTGAGTCCCTGAGACATAATCTCAGGCCGTAAAAAAACTGCATCTTTGCGCTTGAGTGCGCGCACCTCTTTCGACATGGTGGCCTTCCATGGCGCGGTTGATCTTCATCACCGGCGGCGTGGTCTCTTCCTTGGGAAAAGGTCTGGCGTCCGCCGCTCTCGGCGCGTTGCTTCAGGCGCGCGGCTACAAAGTCCGCCTGCGCAAACTCGACCCCTATCTGAAGGTGGATCCGGGCACGATGTGCCCGTTCCAGCATGGCGAAGTCTATGTCACCGATGACGGCGCCGAGACCGATCTGGACCTTGGCCATTATGAGCGCTTCACCGGCGTCAGCGCCCGCAAATCCGACAATGTCACTTCGGGCCGCATCTATTCCCAGGTGATCGAAAAGGAACGCAAGGGCGGCTATCTGGGCCGCACCGTGCAGGTGATCCCGCACGTCACCGACATGATCAAGGAATTCGTGCTGGCCGATACCGATGGGCTGGATTTCCTGCTGGTGGAAATCGGCGGCACGGTGGGCGATATCGAGGGTCTGCCGTTTTTCGAAGCCATCCGCCAATTGCACAATGATCTGGGGCGGGGGCAGACCGCGTTCATTCATTTGACGCTGGTGCCTTTCATCGAGGCGGCGGGCGAATTGAAGACCAAGCCCACCCAGCATAGCGTCAAGGAATTGCGCGCCATCGGCATCCAGCCGGATATTCTTTTGTGCCGCACCAGCCATCCCTTGCCCGACGAAGACCGGCGCAAGATCGGTCTGTTCTGCAACCTGTCCGCCGAGCGGGTGATCCCGGCGATGGATCTGGATACGATTTACCGTGTGCCGCTGGCCTATCACGATGTGGGGCTGGATACGCAGCTGCTGCGCGTGTTCGGCATCGAGAATGCGCCGCCGCCGGACCTGGCGCGCTGGCAGGATGTGGTGGACAAGGTCAAGAACCCCGAAGGTGAAGTTCGCATCGCGGTGGTGGGCAAATACATGCAGGTCAAGGACAGCTACAAATCCTTGTCCGAGGCGCTGACCCATGGCGGCTTGGCCAACAATGTGAAGGTGCATCTGGACTGGATCGACAGCGAGGTATTCGAGCGCGATGACGCCGCCTCGTTCCTCGAGAATGTCCATGGCATTCTGGTGCCGGGCGGCTTTGGTGAGCGCGGCACCGAAGGCAAGATCAGCGCCGTGAAGTTTGCCCGCGAACGCAATGTGCCTTTCTTCGGCATCTGCTACGGCCTGCACATGGCGGTGATCGAGGCGGCGCGCGATCTGGCCGGTCTGGAAGGCGCTGGCACCAGCGAGATCGGCAAGCCCAAACATGCGGTGATCGGATTGATGACCGAATGGGTCAAGGGCAACCAGGTGGAAATGCGCAGCGCCGATGGCGACATGGGCGGCACCATGCGGCTTGGCGCGTACACAGCCGCGCTCACGCCCGGCTCAAAGGTGGCCGAAGTTTATGGCGGTGCCACGGAAATCTCCGAACGTCATCGCCATCGCTATGAAGTGAATACAAATTACGCCAAGGATCTGGCCAAGCACGGCATGGCGGTCTCGGGCTGGTCGCCGGACGGACGGTTGCCGGAGATCATGGAAATTCCCACCCATCCCTGGTTCATCGGGGTGCAATTTCATCCCGAACTGAAATCGCGCCCCCTGGAGCCGCATCCGCTGTTCAGCAGTTTTATCGCCGCTGCGGTGCGCCAGAGCCGGCTGGTTTGATCAGTTCGGTTTTTTGGGCTGTGGCGTGGGCGCCGGCGGCTTGGAAAGCTGCTGCATCTGATAGCTGCGTTCCTGATAGCCGGGCACCGGCATGGCGTTGAATTGCTGTTGCTGCTGCGCCTGGTTCTGCTGAATCTGCGACTGCATGGCGGCATTGTTCTGTTGCGTCGATTGCAGGGCCTGGTTGATCGTGGCCTGGTTCTGGGACTGCTGCTGATTGGGGTCGGGCAGACCCTGGGCCAGGGCGGGCGCGGCCGAAAGGACAAGGATAAGCGGGATCAGGGTTTTGTTCATCATGCCTATATAAGTCCCAACCCCGGCAAAACTATCCCCATCGCACAGTGAAGTTTCCGCCATGGAACCAGTGTCAGCACGGAAAACCTGGTTCCCACTGATTAATGGTTCCTTAAACGCACCCGCAAAAGCGTAGGAATTCAGTAAGTCCAAGCCTGTATCGTTGGGGCATGGGCTGGAGTGTGCCGCGTTCTTATAGGGCCGCCGCCATCGCGTGCGTCTGCGCGATGTTGGCAATATGCGCGCGCGCGGCCGATGCCCAGACAAACAACACACAAACGACCAGCGACGGATTTGGCGTGGCGCCCAACGCTGCGCCCGTCATGCCGGTGCAGCAAAGCCCGCTGACGCCGGCGCAGACCGCGCAAAGTCTTGCCGCTGCGCAGAACGTGCCGCAAACGCCCAGCACCAGCGCCGCCACGACAAACAATTCCATGCAGATCGATGGGCCGCCGCCGGCCGGTGTGCAGAACGCGCCCGAGAGTTCGCTGCAGACGCCGCAGCAGCAAAATTCTTCTTCCGCGCAACAGCCGGTGATTGATACGCCGGGGCCTGGCGCAACGCCCACCGCGACGCAGGTGGTGAAGGCGGCGCCGCGTCCCGCCGGCACGCCTTATGGCTTCAATCCCATGCCCTGGGATTCGCAGACGACATCGGCTTACGGCATGGCGCCGCTGCCCGCCGTGACCCAGCCTTACGGCATGTCGCCTTTGCCCAATTCGGGTGGCGGCTATCCGCAAGCCGCGGGCTACAATCCAGGCGCCGGCAATCCCAACGATTACATGCGGACGGGCCCCACCGGTTATGGCGGCCCCGCCATGGGAGGTTACATCCTTGGTCCCGGCGACAAGCTGCATGTCAGTGTTTATGGCGAAGATGATCTGACCGGCGATTACACGCTGGACAGTTCGGGCCTGATCCGTTTGCCGCTGATCGGCACGATGCGCGCGGCGGGCTTTACCGCCCAGGCGCTGGAGTACCAGATCGCCGGCGCGCTGGCGCAAGGCTATCTGAAAAATCCGCGCGTCAATGTCGAGATGAACACCTACCGGCCCATCTATGTGATGGGCGCGGTCAACCGGCCCGGCGAATATGCCTATGTCGCCAATATGACGGCGCTGAATGCGGTGGCGTTCGGCGGCGGCTTCACCGACCATGCTGATAACACGACCATTTACGTGCGCCATGAAGGCAGCCCGACGGAAGAAGAATTACCGGCCAACCAGTTGACCCGCGTCTGGCCGGGCGATGTGATCCGGGCTAAGACCACCTGGTTCTGGGATACGATGGATGCGTTCGCGCCCATCGCGGCCCCGGCGGCCATTGCGGCGGCGGCGTTCCACTAGATTCTTTACCTTGGCCGCGCCCGGGAGTAGGGATGGCGCATGACCGTGCACGCCCCCACCCAGCCCAATGAAGTCGTCCATGCCGGTAACGTGGCGATCGGCAACCGCCGCAAGCTCGCCATCATTGCCGGACCCTGTCAGCTGGAAAGCCGCGCCCATGCTTTCGACATGGCCGGTGCGCTGAAAGAGACCTGCGAAAAATTCGGCGTCGGCCTGATCTACAAAACCAGCTTCGATAAAGCCAACCGCACCAGCGCTGCGACAGAGCGCGGGCTTGGTCTGGAAAACGCGCTGCCGATTTTTGCCGACATCCGCTCCAAGTTCGGCCTGCCGGTTCTCACCGACATTCATGAGCGCGATCAGTGCGCCGCGGTGGCGCAGGCGGTCGATATTCTGCAGATCCCCGCCTTCCTCAGCCGCCAGACCGATTTGCTGGTGGCCGCCGCCCATACCGGCAAAATCGTCAATATCAAGAAGGGTCAGTTTCTTTCGCCCTGGGACATGAAGAATGTGATCGCCAAGGTGACCGGCGCGGGCAATCCCAATGTGCTGGCGACCGAGCGCGGCGTTTCTTTCGGCTATAATACTTTGGTCAGCGACATGCGCAGCCTGCCGATCATGGCCAAGTTTGGCGCCCCTGTTGTGTTTGACGCCACCCATTCGGTGCAGGCGCCGGGCGGGCAGGGCGATTCCAGTGGCGGTGATCGCACCATGGTGCCGTATCTGGCGCGTGCCGCTGTGGCGGCCGGTGTGGCGGCGGTGTTCATGGAAGTGCATCAGGATCCCGACCATGCGCCTTCGGACGGACCCAATATGGTCAAGCTGAAGGATTTCCCGGCGCTGCTTGAGCAGTTGGTCGAAATTGACGCGATCGTGAAGCGTTAGCGCGGGAATGACATAAAAAGTCATTAGAACTGCCATATGTGGTTGGGCAGGTACTCCGTCGGAGATTTCAAATGGCTTTCAAGCAGATAATTCTTGGCGCGCTGTTCCTGTCCGCAATGGCGGCAGCCGCATCGGCAAGCCCGCGCGATGACATGCTGGCGGGAATTTCCCGCTGCGGCGCGATTGCCGATGACCGGACATTCCTGGATTGTGTTTATGGCGCGGCGCAGCCGATGCGTGCCGAGCTTGGTCTTTCCCCTGCGCCGCAAAGCCAGACAAGGTTGGTGCCGGGTAATGTTGTGACAGCCCCGTCACCGCCGCCAACCAGTGCGGCCATGGCGCGGCCGCAGCCTGATCAACGCGGAATTTTGAGCCAGGCCTTTGCCGAAGGAACTGTCGTGGCGCGGCCTCAGGCCATGAAGGCCTTCACGCTGGATTCCAGAGGGTATTTCACGGCGACCCTCTCGAACGGACAGGTGTGGCGGCAGCTGGATGACGATCCCAACCAGGCGCACTGGAACAAGGGCGCTTCCAATTATGTCGCCACCGTCACGACCAACGCGTCGGGCGGTTTCAACATGGAAGTGACCGGCGAGGTCGGGCTCTACAAGGTCGCGCGGGTGCGCTGATAAGTCAGAGCACTGTCCCGGCGATGAAGGTGGCGGTCAGTCCATAGATGGACAGGATCAGCAAACCTATATTGGCCAGGAAGGAAATGCCGAAGCCGGGGCCGCGTTTTTCCGGCGCCGCCATATAGCCCATCGAATAAATGATGCGGCCCAGCACCCAGACAAAGCCTAGCGCCGCCGGCACCCAGCCGATGATGCGGAAATAGGTGGTGGCCAGCCAGAGCAGGGGCAGGAACATCACGAATTGCTCGATGGTGTTCATCTGCACGCGCAGGGCGCGTTCAAATTCGGGATGGCCCGTGACGGCAGGCGCCATGATCTTGTGCTTGGAGCGCAAACGCCCCGCCTGGCCGAAGGTGTAAAACAGCACCATCACCGCCAGCAAAGTGACGACGGCGGAAAGAACGGTAGCGGGAGTGGCGAACATGAAAGCCTCTTGCGGTTGAAATTACGTTTTGAAATGGACCGGCTTATTTCAAGCCGCGATAAATATTGACGGTGAAGTTGTTGGACGCGCCATTGCCGGGAATTTTCCAGAACTTGTCCAGGTCGGGCAGCAGATTGGCCTTGGCGACCTGGTCCTCGCTCATGCCTTTGGCCTTGGCGGCGGCGACGCGGGTCCGCGCGGTTTTCAGCATATTGCGGTAGCGGATCGCCTGGGTCTTGTTCATCACCGTGCCATGGCCCGGCACGATTTTGGTTTTGGCATCGGCATGGTCGATGATGTAGCTGGCCGCCGCGATCATGCCGTCAATGCTGCCGCCGCTGGCGGTGTCGATATTGGGATAGCCGGGATAATGCATGGTGTCGCCGGTGGAGATCACATTCGCCGCCGGCCAGAACACAATAGTGTCGCCATTGGTGTGGGCGGGCTGATCGGGATGCACCAGTTCGGCTTTCTGGCCGGGAATGGAAACTTCAGTCCCCTGGCCGGAATAGGTCTGCACCGGCAGGGCGCCTTTGAGCGTGCCCTTGGCCGCGGCCATGGCCTTCCGGACATTCTCATGGGCGTAAATTGTGACGCCTTCCTTGGCGAAGGCGGCATTGCCGCCGGTATGGTCGCCATGGGCGTGGGTGTTGATGAGATATTTGATCGGCAGTGGCGAGATGGCCGAGATTTTGCTTTTGAGCATGGCGTGAAGCTGGTCGAACTGGCTGTCCACGATGATCAGCCCGTCACTGCCCACCGCAACCGTGACATCGCCGATGCCGCTGGCGGGATCGGGATTGGTGGCGATGATGGCGTAAAGACCGTGGCCCAGATCCACTGTTTGTTCGGTGGTCTTGGCGAAGTCCATTTGCTGGGCGGAAGCGGGGCAGAGTGCCAAAGCGGCACAAGCCAGAAGGGACGCTGCGAGGATCCGCATTATTTGTCTCCCGGGAAATTCTTTTTCAGATATTCGGGCAGGGACGCGACGGAGGGCAGGATCACGGTGGAATGGTCGGTGCGGAGCTTGGCTTCCGTCTGCACCCCGGATGTGACACCCACCACCACCGCGGCGCCGGCATTGTTGCCGGCCTGCAGATCCAGCACCGTGTCGCCAACCACCGCCATCTGGCGCACGTCATTGAAATGCGCCGCTTCCATGGCGTGGAACAGCATGTAAGGGGCGGGGCGGCCATCCTCGACATCATCGCTGGAGATATTGGCCACGAAATATTTCTTCCAGCCCAGATGCGCTATCACTTTGTCGGTCAGCTCGCGGCCAAAGCCGGTGGTGGTGGCCAGGATCAGCCCATTGGCGCGCATGCGCTTGAAAGCGTCTTCCACGCCCGGGATGGCCTGGACATTGGCATAGGCCTTGTCGGCCTGGGCGGAGAAGTCGGCATAGATTTCTTCAATCAGTTTCGCCTGCTGCGCTTTGGGCGTGTTCGACTGCTCGACAAAATGGCGCACCATGCCGCGCTTGGAAGAGCCGCGATAATTGGCGATCTCCGCATCGCTGGCGGGAATGTTGCGCTTGGAGAGCGCGCTTTTGAGCGCAGTGGGCACTTCGCCATGATCCTGGATGATGGTGCCGCCCATATCCATCACCACCAGTTTGATCTGGGGTGCAGCGGCGGCGGGCGCGGGCGAAAGCGCCAGCATCGCCACAACGGCAAAAGGAGAAATGACGTTTTTAAGAAATTTTACGGTTTTCATGTTGCTACCATCATGGAGTGAATGACGCCGATACCGGCCAGGACCACCAGGGCCAGGACCGACAAAATACTGATGACAAAGCCCACATGCCGCCGGTTTGCGGCGGACATGTAGCCGATGGCGAAAATGATGCGGCCCAGGCACCAGATCAGGCCGATGATGGGCGGGACCCAGCCCTGGAAATAAAGCGCCGCCAGCCACAGCGCCGGCATGAAAGCGATGAAACCTTCCACCGTATTGCCCTGGACCCTGAGCGCCCGGTCCAGCCGGGGTTCGCCGCCCATGGCGGGCGGCTCAATGCCGGTGGCCCGGCGGGTGCGGGCGACCAGGATGGCGGTGCCAATGGCGATCAGAATGGCCAGCAATGTAACAATGGCCGTAAGCTGGATGGCCGGTGCGGCAAGCGTCATGTTCCCCCCTGGGACGGTCTTGTTGACGCAAACATAGCCGGTTTTGGGGTCTTTGGCTTGCCCCATCCGCCATCCTCGCCTAGAAGGCAATCTTCTCCTTGGGAGCCTGACATGAGCGCGATTATCGATATTACCGGCCGGGAAATCCTGGACAGCCGCGGCAACCCCACTGTCGAGGTGGATGTGATCCTGGAGGACGGTTCTTTCGGTCGCGCTGCGGTGCCGTCGGGCGCCTCAACCGGCGCGCATGAAGCGGTTGAGCTGCGCGATGGCGGCAAGCGCTATGGCGGCAAGGGCGTGGAAAAGGCGGTCACCGCCGTCAATACCGAAATCTTCGACGCCCTGGCGGGCATGGACGCCCAGGACCAGATCAAGATCGACAACACCATGATTGCCCTGGACGGCACGCCCAACAAGGCGCGCCTGGGCGCCAACGCTATTCTGGGCGTGTCGCTGGCGGCGGCCAAGGCGTCGGCGGCTTCTGCCGGCCTGCCGCTGTATCGCTATGTGGGCGGCGCCAAGGCGCAGACCCTGCCGGTGCCGATGATGAATGTGATCAATGGCGGCGTGCATGCCGACAATCCCATCGACTTTCAGGAATTCATGATCGCCCCCATCGGCGCGCCGACCTTCAAGGAAGCGCTGCGCATGGGCGCGGAAATTTTCCATGCCCTGAAAAAGTCGCTGCATGAGTCGGGCCTGAACACCAATGTGGGTGATGAAGGCGGCTTTGCGCCCAACCTGAAATCGCCGGACGAAGCGCTGACCTATATCTCGCGCGCGGTGGAGAAGGCCGGCTACAAGCTGGGCGAGGAAGTCTATTTCGCGCTGGATCCCGCCTCGACCGAATTCTTCAAGAACGGCAAGTATGAACTGGAAGGCGAGGGCAAATCGCTGACGCCGGCTGAGATGGTTGAAGTGTATGCCGACCTGGCCAAGCGCTATCCTATCTTCTCGATCGAAGACGGCATGGCGGAAGATGACTGGGGCGGCTGGAAGGCCATCACGGACAAGGTGGGCAACAAGGTCAATCTGGTGGGCGACGATCTGTTCGTCACCAACGTCAAGCGCCTGAAGCAGGGCATCGACACCAAGACCGCCAACGCGATCCTGATCAAGGTGAACCAGATCGGTTCGCTGACCGAGACGCTGGCCACCGTCGAGATGGCGCACAAATCCGCTTACAAGGCGGTGATGAGCCATCGTTCGGGGGAGACCGAAGACAGCACCATTGCCGATTTGGCGGTGGCGACCAATTGCGGGCAGATCAAGACCGGCTCGCTGGCGCGTTCGGACCGGCTCGCCAAATACAACCAGCTGCTGCGCATTGAAGAGCAGCTGGGTGATGCCGCCATTTACGCGGGCCGCTCCGTTCTTCGTAGCTGATGTTCAGTCACGTCAATATCGGCATCAATGATTTTGAACGGGCGTTCCGTTTTTATGCCGGGTTGACGGATATTCTGGGTCTGAAGCCGCGCTTTTCGGATGAAAAGCAGGGTTGGGCCGGATGGCAACCCGCGGAAGGCGGGCGGCCTTTGTTGCTGATCGCCCGGCCTTTTGACGGGCAGCCCGCTTCGCCGGGAAATGGCCAGATGGTCGCGTTCATGGCCCCCAACCACGGCGTGGTGGATCGGGCCCATGCGTATGCGCTGGCAGCAGGCGGGCGCGATGAGGGCGCGCCGGGAATAAGGGCGCAGTATCATCCCGATTATTATGGCGCCTATTTCCGCGATCCGGAGGGCAATAAGCTCTGTGTTGTCTGCCATGAGGCGGAGGGTTGATGCGTCACGTGAAAAATCTTGGCTTGCTGGTGCTGGTGTTCGGCCTGATCGGGCTGGCGCAGGCCAATGCGGCAACCATTGAACGCATCGGCGCACCGGAAAAAGTCTGCATGCTGACCGGCGATACCGACTGGGAAAGCGGCAAGCCCACGGCGGCGCGGACCTATGCCAATTTCGGGCTGGATGCGGCCGATCTGGGCTATCCCATCGAGCATAAAGGCAAGCTGATCCTGATGTTCGGTGACAGCTGGCCGACCATCCAGAAGCCCGGCACTTTAGCGGAAGATCCGCCCAATGACGCGGTGGGGATTGTGACCCGGACGCAGGCGCCGACCTCCGCTGCCTGCCTGGGCATGCAGATCCAGGATGTGGTGGGCCAGACCATGACCATCGAAGGCAAAGGCGCGCCGCTGAAAATTTACGCGCCCGCCACGGTGACGGGGCCGCAGAAAATCGAGCAGGGTTATTTCGATGTGCCCACCGGCGGGGTGAGCGTGGGCGGGGCGCTGTATGGATTTTTCTGGACCGATCATTGCGCCAAGGGCCATGCGGTAGGGCCGGGGCCTGATCCTTTGGCGCGGCCAAAAAACAAAGACGAGCATTGCCCCGAGGATAATGCGCTCAACAGCATTGGCCGGGGCGTGATGGCGCGGTCGGATGATAACGGGCGCACGTTCCACAATGCCGCCGACCTGCCGCCCGGTTTTGTTTATACCATCGCGGTGAATGAAGCGGCGGAGAAGGGCGCACCCGAAAGCAAGGACAGTCTGGTTTATATTCTGGGCGCGCCGCGTTACCGCGCCAGCGTGCCGTATTTGGCTGAGGCGCGGGTGGCCGATTTCGCCAAGCCTGCCGCCTGGCGGTTTTACGCCGGGCCGGGCAGCGACGGGCAGCCCAAATGGGTGGACGCGAAAGCCTGGGCCGCGAATTATTCGGTGACGGCGCCGCAAGGCTGGCATCCGCCGCCGGGAACGCAGCAGATATTTTCCGCCGAGGGCGGCAAGGAGGCTTGCGTCGGCGAAGCCTCGCTCACCTGGAACAAGGCGCTGAACAAGTGGCTGTTCTTCTACAATTGCCATGGCATCGAGGCGCGGGTGGCGGATCAGGTGTGGGGGCCGTGGTCGGCGCCCGCGACCATTCTGGATCCGGCCAAGGATGATGTGAGCTGCAAGCTGGTGATGAGCCCCAAGGGCTGCGGCGCGCGGCGGGATTTCTGGCCCAGCCGGCGCACCGACGCCAAGACGGTGGTGGGCGGCGGTTTTTATGCGCCGTTTGTGCTGAACCGCTACACCACGGGCAGCACGGACAACGCGGTGGTCTATTGGCTGGTTTCGACCTGGAACCCGTATGAAGTGAGCGTGATGCGCTCAAGCATCGCGGTCCATTAAGCCGCTATTGCCGGTTGCAGATATAATCCCAATGACAGTTGCCGGCGGCGTCACAGACGCAGGTCGGCTGCATGGATTTGCAGCCGAAGGGCAGGGTGGGTGCTTTGGGCATGACGCCGCATTCGGCAGCCACGGCGCCGTTCAAGGGCGCCAGAAGCCCGGCCAGAAGTGATGCAAAAAGAAGCCTGCGCATGGCTGGAGTATTGGCGGGCAATTGCGATCTGGCAAGGCTGCCCCCTCACCCTCGCGCACGCTGGTGCGTGCGCTCTTCCCTCTCCCACGGAGGGGAGAGGGAAGTAGAAAAAGTTACTCGAACCAGCCGCTGAAGAAGGATTTGTGGGCGGGCGGCGCATCGGGCACCGGCGCGCCCAGGTGATTGAGGTCGCCCTTGAAGTCGTAGGGATCGCCGGGGTTGGGCGTGTAGCGCGGCAGCGCGCAGGCCGACACGGTCAGGCCCAGGGCGCAGATGGCGATGATGGATGTGCGTTTCATGAAGACCTCCCGTGCGAAGGTCAAACGGTACGCGGGCTTTGTAGTTGCGGAATGTCGGCGAAGTAAATTCGGCTTCAGCTTGGGCGCGGTGCCGTTTCTTTTTCGTCATGTTGACGGGCGGCAGTTATGAATTTGATCCGTGTACAGATCACTTCTTCCTTGGGCTTCTCAGCGTTCACAGACCATCCTCCCCTTCGCGCGCGGAGCGCGCATGGAAGGGGAGGTGGTCGTAGCTGGCCGCAGGCCCAGGGCAGAAGGTCCCGTCGGCCTTGCTGCCGGCCGGAGGCCAGCGAAGACCGGAGGGGTTCAACCATTAACGGGCGGTCCGCTAAGTTCCCGGAATCTTTAATGCTTTTCCTCTTGACGCCCCGAATCAGTGTGTGATTCGTTGCTTGAATGCGAATCAAGCGTTCGGTCAGCCGTTTTTTCTGGGGTCTTGCTCTTCCCGCCTTCTCCTTGGCGGTGATTTCCTATTTCGGCACCTATGCCATCTGGGGCGAGCGCGGCCTGCTGCAGCTTGAAAATGTGCAGGCGCAGTTGGGCGTGCAGCAGCAGCAACTGGCGGCCACTGAGGGCGAACGCGACCGGCTTTATCACCGCATTCAGCTGATGGATCAGGGCGATCCGGATCTGGTTGAGGAACTGGCGCGCGGCCAGTTGATGGACGGCGCTCCCAATCAAGTTGCTGTTCCCCGCACAGCGCACTAGCGCGCAACACGCATCTAGGTTTTCGGCGCAACGCGCACGGAAATTGCGCGAGCGGTCTAACCTTCGACAGGACCTTGCAAAGCGCTAATTCGGCCTTCCGAACAGTGTTCGCAGGGTGCAGCGCAACAAAATTATAATCGCTTGCAACCCTTTTTACCGTCTGCCAAAAAGCCCCCGGCCGTCCCTCCGAGAACACAAAAAGCCCATGCCGGAACCCAAAACTGCTCCCAATATCGCCAACGCTGAATCCCTCAAGAAAATGTATGCGGACATGCTGTTGATCCGCCGTTTTGAGGAGCGCGCCGGGCAGCTTTACGGCATGGGGCTTATTGGCGGGTTCTGTCACCTCTATATCGGCCAGGAGGCCGTGGTGGTGGGCATGCAGGCCGCCACCAGTCCCGAAGACCAGGTGATCACCGCCTATCGCGACCAGGGCCATATGCTGGCCTGTGGCATGGATCCCAAGGGCGTGATGGCCGAACTGACCGGTCGGTCGGGCGGTTACAGCCGCGGCAAGGGCGGTTCGATGCACATGTTCTCGTCCGAGAAGAAATTCTATGGTGGCCACGGCATTGTCGGCGCCCAGGTGCCGCAGGGCACGGGGCTGGCCTTCGCCAACCGCTATCGCGGCAACAAGGGCGTGTGCCTGACCTATTTCGGCGACGGCGCCGCCAACCAAGGCCAGGTTTATGAGAGCTTCAACATGGCCGAGCTGTGGAAGCTGCCGGTCGTGTACATCATCGAGAACAACCAGTACGCCATGGGTACTTCGGTGGCACGGTCGTCGGCGCTGACGGATTTTTCCAAGCGCGGCGTGTCGTTCAACATTCCCGGCATGAAAGTGGACGGGATGGATGTGGAAGCGGTGGAAACCGCCGGCAAGGAAGCCATTGCCCATTGCCGCGCCGGCAAGGGGCCGATCATCCTGGAGATGAACACTTATCGTTATCGCGGCCATTCCATGTCGGACCCCGCCAAATACCGGCCCAAGGAAGAAGCCGCCGAGATGCGCGAAAAGCGCGACCCCATCGATCATTTCGGCCAGAAGCTGGTGCAGCGCGGCGTCGCCACCGAAAACGACCTGAAGATGATGGACACGGAAATCAAGCAGACCGTCATCGCATCGGCGAGTTTCGCCACCGAAAGCCCCGAGCCGGGAATTGAAGAACTCTACACGGATATAACAGTCTGATGTCCACCCAGATCCTGATGCCTGCGCTGTCGCCCACCATGGAAGAGGGCAAGCTTGCCCGCTGGCTGGTCAAGGAAGGCGACACCATCAAATCCGGCACCATTTTGGCCGAGATCGAAACCGACAAGGCCACCATGGAATTCGAAGCGGTGGATGAAGGCCGCATCGGAAAGATTTTGGTGCCTGAAGGCAGCGAAGGCGTGAAAGTGAACGCGCCCATCGCCGTGCTGCTGGCGGATGGCGAAGATGCTTCTGCGGCGCCGTCCGCGCCCGCACCGAAAGCTGAAGCCCCCAAGGCTGATGCGCCCAAGGTTGAAGCAAAGACGGACGCGCCGGCCGCCCCGAAGTTTGAAATCGCCGGTGATCCGTCGCTGCCGGAAGGCACCGAAATGGTGATGACCACGGTGCGCGATTCCTTGCGCGACGCCATGGCGGAGGAAATGCGCCGCGATCCGCTGGTGTTCCTGATGGGTGAGGAAGTTGCCCAGTATCAGGGCGCTTACAAAATCAGCCAGGGCCTGTTGCAGGAATTTGGCGAGAACCGCGTGATCGATACGCCCATCACTGAGCACGGCTTTGCCGGTATCGGTGTGGGCGCGGCGTTCGACGGGCTGAAGCCGATTGTTGAATTCATGACCTGGAACTTCGCCATGCAGGCGATGGACCAGATCATCAACTCCGCCGCCAAGACGCGCTATATGTCGGGCGGCCAGATGAGCTGCCCCATCGTGTTCCGCGGCCCCAATGGCGCGGCCTCGCGCGTGGCGGCCCAGCACAGCCAGGATTATTCCAACTGGTATGCATCCGTGCCGGGCCTGACGGTGATCGCGCCCTATTTCGCGGCTGACGCCAAGGGATTGCTGAAAGCGGCGATCCGTTCGCCCAATCCGGTGATCTTCCTGGAAAATGAAATTGTTTACGGCCGTTCGTTTGAAGTGCCCAAGATTGACGATTTCGTGCTGCCCATCGGCAAGGCGCGTGTCGTCAAGCAGGGCAGCGCCGTCACCATCGTCACCTATTCGATCGGCGTGGGCCTGGTTCTGGAAGCCGCCCCCAAGCTGGCGGAAGAAGGCATCGATTGCGAGATCATCGATCTTCGTACCATCCGCCCGCTGGACATGGAAACCGTACTGGCGTCGGTAAAGAAGACCAACCGCCTGGTCACGGTGGAACAGGGCTGGCCGATCTGTTCGGTCGGCACGGAAGTAGCGTTCCAGGCGGTCAGTGAGGCGTTCGATTATCTGGATGCGCCGCCGGTCAAGGTGACGGGCAAGGACGTGCCGATGCCCTATGCCGCCAATCTTGAAAAACTGGCGCTGCCGACCGTGGCGGACGTTGTCGCCGCCGTTAAATCCGTCTGCTACCGGAGCTAAAGCCAGTGGCGACCAACATCCTGATGCCTGCGCTGTCGCCCACCATGGAAGAGGGCAAGCTGACCCGTTGGCTGGTCAAGGAAGGCGACACCATCAAGTCCGGCACCATCCTGGCCGAAATCGAAACCGACAAGGCGACGATGGAGTTCGAGGCGGTTGACGAAGGCAAGCTGGGCAAGATCCTGGTGCCCGAAGGCAGTGAAGGCGTGAAGGTCAATGCGCCCATCGCCATTCTGCTGGAAGAGGGCGAAAAACCCGGCGAGGTG
>CAIXUE010000043.1 GCA_903922545.1 uncultured Alphaproteobacteria bacterium
ACAGGGGCTGAGCGCAAGCGGACCATCGGTGACCCGCAGCACATCGGCAAAGCTGATATCCTTGGCCGGCCTGCCCAGCGAATAACCGCCCAGCCGGCCGCGATGGCTGCGCACAATGCCGGGCTTTTTCAGCTCCAGCAGGATTTGCTCCAGGAATTTGCGCGGAAGCTTGGCGCTTTCGGCGATTTCCGAGATTTGCATGGGCTCGGCGTCGCCCCGGGCGGCCAGAACCAGCAGGGCCCTTAGGGCATAGCGCGATTTTTGCGACAGCATGGCCTACTAATACACGATTGATTTGCTAGAGTATATAAGATGCCGACGCCGGGTTCTGCCCATAAGTCCTTGTAATATAAGGGGTCTCTGCGACATCTTGCGACTATTCAAGACATGGCGGCAAGGGAGGTTTGCCCTTATAGTCCCGCCGCCAATGCCCCCTCCAAACAGTGAATTTTCGACCCCATGACCTCGATTGTCCGCGTCGCGCTGGAGCGGCCTCTCACCTTCATCGTGCTTGCCCTTCTGATCATGATTCTGGGGCCGATGGCGGCGCTCGACATGCCGGTCGATATTTTCCCCGCCATCAACATTCCGGTGGTCGGCGTGGTGTTCAATTTCGGCGGGCTGCAGGCCTCGGAAATTTCGGGCCGCATCATCACGCCCTTCCAGCGCACCATGAGTACGACGGTCGACAATATCGAACATATTGAAAGCCAGTCTTTGGCCGGCGCCGGCGTGGTCAAGATTTTCTTCCAGCCCAATGCCGATATCCGCATGGCGGCGTCGCAGATCGCCGCCGTCGCGCCCGTCACCGTGCGCCAGATGCCGGCCGGCACCCAGCCGCCTTCGATCATCATGTACAGCGCGGCCACGGTGCCGGTGCTGCAGGTCGCCTATTCCAGCAAGGTCCTGTCGGAATCCGAAATCCTGGACCTTGCCCAGAACTTCATCCGCCCGCATTTGATCTCGGTGCGCGGCGCGTCCGTTTCATTGCCCTATGGCGGCAAGGGACGCGAAATCGCCTTTGACCTGGATTCCCAGGCGATGCAGGCGCATGGCCTTTCGGCCACCGATGTCCAGTCGGCGCTGACCAGCCAGAACCAGATCGTGCCGGCCGGCTTCGCCAAGATCGGCAGTTACCAGTATGCGGTGAAGCTCAACAACGCGACCGACACCGTCGAACAGATGAATCAGTTGCCGGTCAAGATCGTCAACGGCGCCACCATCTATATGCGCGATGTCGCCCATGTGCGCGATGGCCCGCCGCCGCAAAGCAATGTCGTGCATGTCGATAACAGCCGCGCCGTGCTGTCGCCGATCATGAAAAACGGCAGCGCCTCGACCCTGGATGTGGTGCAGGGCGTCAAGGACATGCTGCCCCTGATCAAGAGCCAGCTTCCCGATTCCTTCAAGATCGACCTGCTGGTGGATCAGTCGGTGTTCGTGAAGGCGGCAGTGACCGGCGTGGCGCGCGAAGGCGCCATCGCCGCCATGCTGACCAGTCTGATGATCCTTCTGTTCCTGGGCAGCTGGCGCTCCACCATCATCATCGCCGTCTCAATCCCGCTGGCGGTTCTGTCGGCGCTGGCCGCGTTGTGGGCGACGGGCCAGACCCTGAACATCATGACGCTTGGCGGGCTGGCGCTGGCGGTGGGTATTCTGGTGGACGACGCGACCGTCACAATCGAGAACATCAACTGGCATCTGGAACACGGCAAGGACGTCACCACCGCTATCATGGACGGCGCCCGCCAGATCGTGCAGCCGGCCTTTGTTTCCCTGCTCTGCATCTGCATCGTCTTTGTGCCCATGTTCGCGCTGAAAGGCGTGGCCGGCTTTCTGTTCGTGCCCATGGCGATGAGCGTGGTGTTCGCCATGATCGCGTCCTTCATCCTGTCGCGCACCCTGGTGCCGACCATGGCGATGTATCTTCTGAAACCCCATGACATGACGGGCGGCCATCAGAGCGAAGGCAGCCACGTCCTGGCCCGGCTGCAGATGAAATTCGAGCGCGGCTTCGCGTCGGTGCGCGAGAGCTATCGCAACCTTCTGGCGCTGACCATGACGGCGCGCCAGCCTTTCGTCTTCGGCTTTCTGGGCTTTGTGCTGGTGTCTTTCCTGCTGGTGCCGTTCCTGGGCTCCAACTTCTTTCCCACCGTGGATACCGGCCAGATGCAGCTGCACGCCCGCCTGCCGGCCGGCACCCGCATCGAAGATACGCTGCAGACATTCGGTTTTGTTGAAAGCGATATCCGCAAAGTCATTCCGCCCGCCGACCTGGATACCGTCATCGACAATATCGGCCTCTCCGGAAGCTACATCAATCTGCTCTATACCAATTCGGGCAGCATCGGTTCTTCGGATGGCGACATCATCATCGCCCTGAAGGAAGGTCATCGCCCCACCGCCGCTTACATGCGCCGCCTGCGCGAAGTGCTGCCGCGCGATTTTCCGGACGTGACCTTTTCCTTCCCGCCCGCCGACATCATCAGTCAGATTCTGAATTTCGGCACGCCTGCGCCGATCGATGTGCAGGTCACCGGCACCAATCTCAACAAGACCGCCGATTACGGTCAGCAATTGCTGCGTCAGTTGCGGCATGTTTCGGGCATCGCCGATGCCCGCATGCAGCAGGCCAACACTTCGCCGCAGCTTCTTTTCCAGGCCGACCGTTCGCGCATCGCCCAATACGGCCTGACCGAACAGAGCGTCACCAGCGCGCTGGCAACCTCGCTGGCCGGCACCGGCACCACCGCGCCGAATTTCTGGCTGAACCCGCAGAACAACGTGTCTTACGGCATGGTCACCCAGATGCCGGAATACGACACCGATTCTCTCAAGAAGCTGGAAAATCTGCCGGTCACCGGCGGCAGTGGCGGCTTGCAGGTGCTGGGCGCGCTGGGAAAATTCGTCCGCACCCAAACGCCCGCCGTGGTGTCGCAATATAACATCCTGCCCACCATCGACCTGTTCGCCACCACCCAGGACCGCGATCTGGGCGCGGTTTCTGCCGATGTGCAGAAGGTGATCGACCAGAATAAGAAATACCTGCCCAAGGGCGCGGTGGTCACGCTGCGCGGCCAGACCATCACCATGAACTCGGCATTTTCCGGCCTGTTGTTCGGCCTGATGGGCGCGATCGTGCTGATCTATCTTCTGATCGTGGTGAACTTCCAGTCCTGGCTTGATCCGTTCGTGATCATCACCGCCCTGCCCGCCGCGCTGGCCGGCATTGTGTGGACACTGTTCGCAACCGGCACCACGCTTTCGGTTCCGGCCCTGACCGGCGCCATCATGTGCATGGGTGTGGCCACCGCCAACTCGATCCTGGTGGTCAGCTTCGCGCGCGAACGGTTGGCCATTACCGGCGATCCGGTGCGCGCGGCGGTCGAAGCGGGCTTCACGCGTTTTCGCCCGGTTCTGATGACGGCGCTGGCCATGATGATCGGCATGGCGCCCATGGCGCTGGGCATGGGTGAAGGCGGCGAACAAAATGCGCCGCTGGGCCGGGCCGTGATCGGGGGGCTGATCTTCGCAACTTGCGCTACGCTCTTTTTCGTCCCGGTGGTATTCAGCATTCTGCATGGCCGCAGCGCGGCGCGGTCCGCATCCCGTCCGGGTGCAAAGCCTGAGGAAGTCTATGCCTGACAAGTCTGATCATTCGGCGCCGGAACCCGATATCCTGCGCCACTCCACGCCGCCGCGGCTGAAATTCTACGGCATCGTCGCGCTGTGCGTCGCCGGCGTAATCGTGGTGGCGGGGCTGGGCCTGCGCTTTTATTCCAGCCGCAGCACGGCGCAATGGACCGAGGATCAGGCCATTCCCAGCGTCAAGACGCTCAAACTTCTGGGCACTAAGGCGGGCGGTCAGCTCGACCTGCCCGGCGATGTCGAGCCCCTGATCAATGCGCCGATCTATGCCCAGATCTCGGGCACGGTGCAGAAATGGTATGTGGACATTGGCGCCAAGGTGAAGACGGGCGATCTTCTCGCCCAGATCGATCCGCGCACTTATCAGGCCGCACTGGCGCAGGCGCAAGGCCAGCTGGCGCGTGACAATGCAACCCTCGCCAACGCGAAAGTGGATCTGACGCGCTATCAGGCACTGTCGGCGCAGAACGCGATTTCCGGCCAGGTGCTGGCCACCCAGCAGGCCAACGTCAATGCCGATAGCGGCCTGGTCGAGGCCGACAAGGCGGCGGTGCAAACCGCCTCCATCAATGTGGGCTATACCCGCATCACCGCGCCCTTTGGCGGCGTCGTCACCTCCCGCTCGATTGACGTGGGCAATCTGGTGACTGTGGGCACCGCTTCGGCGACACCGCTTTTCACCGTGACCGACCAGACCAAGCTGCGCATTTATGTGCGCATGCCGCAGGTTTATCTGAACGGCATCACTTCTGACATGAGCGTGAAATTCTCCGTGCCCGAATATCCCGGCCGCGTCTTCACCGCCCAGCTCGCGGCGTCCGCAGGCGCGGTGGCTGCTGCCTCCGGCACCCAGTTGCTGCAGTTCCAGACCGACAATGCAGACGGCGCCCTAAAGCCAGGCGACTATGCCGAAATGCATTTTGAATTTCCCGCCAGCAAGGGCGTGATCCGCATTCCGGCCACCGCGCTTCTGTTCCGCGACGAAGGCATGATGGTGGCCGTGGTGGACAGCAGCAATCATGCCCAGATCAAGCCGGTCGAAATCCGCACCGATCTGGGCGACTATGTCGAAGCCACCGGCATTGGCCCCGATGACCTGGTGATCGACAATCCGCCGGATTCGCTGCGCGCCGGCGACGCGGTCAAGCCCACCCAGGCGGCCGAACCTAAAAAGGCAAAAGACTGATGCCGATGTCCCGCAAAATTCTGTTGCGCCGTTTTACGCCTTTCCTGGCGCTGACGCTTCTGGCCGCCTGCAACAAGGCGCCGCAAACCGAAGCCGCCAAGCCCGCGCAATATGACCTCACCGCGGCGTCCAACGCCCGCTTCCTGGCGGACTACGCCGCCAAGCCCGGCGTGTTCAAAACCGAAGACGGTCTGGAATATCGCATCATCAAATCGGGCACCGGCAAGGCGCCGCAATCGGGCGCCGACATGGTCACGGTCCAGTACAAGGGCGCGCTGATCAACGGCAAAGTGTTCGACCAGACCGCAGCCGGCAAAACCGCCACCTTCCCGGCCGGCGCGCTGATCCCAGGCTGGGTTGAAGCGCTGTCGCTGATGAAAGAAGGCGATCAGTGGGAATTGGTGATCCCGTCAGATTTGGGCTATGGCCCCGAAGGCGCCGGCAAGAACATTCCCGGCAATCAGGATCTGGTCTTCCAGATGACCCTGATGAAGGTTGATCCGGCCCAATAAGGCACGGCCGGCTTGAAGCCGGCCGTGCCTTCTCAGTCCCTTTAAAAATTATACTGCAGCGAGAGTCCGGTTTCGCGCGGCGGCAGCGGTATGCACTGCACCACGCCCGAAGTGCCCGGGGTGGTGAAGCTGCCATTGGGCACCGAATTCAGCACTCCGGTGAATTCCGGCGTACAGGCCTTCTGGTCCAGCGCATTGTTCATGAACAAGGTCAGGTCCAGGCCCTGGCGCGAGAAGTCGGCGGCCTGCAGTTGCAGATTGAGCATGCCATAAGGTGACGTGCGCTGGGCCGCGCCATTGGCATACAGCGCCAGATCCGTCAGGTAACGGCTCTGCCAGTAATAATGCGCCGTCAGGCGGACATCGCCGATGGAAGCATCGCTGACATTCACACCGCCGAAAGAATAAGAGGCGGTGTAATTGGTCTGCCATTGCGGCGCAGGGATCGGCGTGCCCGACAGGCTGCCCGAATTGCCGGCGGGAAGCAGGTAACCGGGCGGCGCCGCAAAAGTGAAATTGGTGTAGCGCGCATCCAGATAGCTGCCCGATACGTTCAGCGAAAGCTGGGGCAAGGGCAGCACGGTGACATCCCACTCCAGGCCGTAGACCCGGGCCGCGGCGGCATTGAAGGTCACATTGTTCAGGGCATTGGTGGGCGTGGTGCACTGGTTGGCGTTGAACAGCGCCTGGGTGCAGGTGCCCGGAACGCCGCTGGGGCCGACCGCCAGCGTGGTGTTGGGCAGGTTCTGTTGCGACTGAAGATTGTGATAGGCGGTCTGATAGCCGTCGATATTGGTGCGGACCGGCATATCGAACACCGACCAGTCGGATTTCACGCCGGTTTCATAATCCAGCACTTCTTCGGGCTGCGCCACGGTGGCGATGGGATTGAAGGTGCCCGAATTGATCGCACCGGAACGATAGCCCGAGCGCATGGTGAAATAGACCATGGTCTTGTCGAACAGGTCGTGATCGACCGCCAGCGTCCAGGTCGGCTTGTGGAAGGTCTTGTTGATGGTGTTGGGACAGCTGCCCAGCGGCAGGGATGTACCGCCCGCATTGGTCAGCGAACAGACCGTGGTGTAACCCGTATAGCCGATGCCATCCACGGTATAAGTGCCGGGATTATAAACCCCGTTCACCGTGGCGGCTGAAAGCGTGGCCGTGGTGGGGAAAATGATCTTCTGGGTGTCCAGATAGGCACTGCGCTGGTCCATCGTATAGCGGGCGCCGGCCGTGACGCGTGTGCCGGGCAGGATGGTGTAAGTCGCCTGGGCATAGGCGGCATAGCTGATATTCAGCTCGCCATTGTTCTGCTGGTTGGTGACCGAGGCCTGCTTGCCGGTAAGAGCGCTGGGCGCTGAACCAGCGCTGGGCAGGAACAGATCCTGATAGCCGCCATCCTGGGGATCGGATTCCTCAAAGAAAAAGAGCCCGCCGGTCCATTTCAGCTTGCTGTCCAGGGCGGTGCCGGTAACGGTCAATTCCGACTGCCAAGATTGGTAACGCGGAACGCTATAGACATACACGCTGGCGACATAAGGCTGGCCGCGGCTGACGGCGGTACCATTGCTGTCGAACCAGTGATAGGCACCCAGCCACTTCACATCGATATCATTGTCGAACTTCTTGTCCGCAACAGCCGAGATGGTCTGATAATGGCCGGTATCCAGATTGCTCTGCGCCTGTTCGGTGCTCCAGAAACCATCGGCCTGTTCGCGCGCCACCGAATTGAGCAGCGAATTGTAAGCGGCGGGCGCGGTATTCACGCCCGTGGCCGAGGTCAGGCTTGAAGTGGTGAAATAATTGGCGACCGGATGACCGAGGAAATCGGTGAAAGTGGAACAGGCCGCCGGAATGTTGCAGATCGAAGTCTTCTGGTTCGGCGCGGTGCCCGATGGCAGCGTGCCAGTGAAGAATCCCAGATCGTGATAACTGGTGCCGGTGTCATGTTCTTCGGAAAGATCGGCGCGAACCAGCAGGCTGAAACTGTCGTCCGGCTGCCACTTGGCCGAGAAACGGCCGGCCAGCTTCTGGGTGCCCATCGCCGCCTGGTGATTGGAAAAGCCGGAAACCGGATCGGTGAAATAATTGGTCAGGTAACCCTTCTGCCCCACCGCCGAAATCGCGGCGCGCACCGCCAGATCATCCGTGATGGGAATATTGAGCGCGCCCTGCAGGCCATATTGGGCGTAATCGCCGCCGGTGGCTTTCACCCAGCCGCCAAAATCCTGGGTCGGTTCGCGCGAGGTCAGAAGAATGGCACCGCCGGTGGAATTGCGGCCCACCAGGGTGCCTTGCGGACCCTTGAGGATATCGACGCTGTCCAGATCGAACATCTGACCGGTCAGCCCGATGGTGCGAGCGAAATAAACACCGTCCTGATAGACCGCCACCGAAGGATCGAAATCCAGCGCGGTGTTGCCGCCGCCGGTGGGGCTGTCAAAATTGTGCTGGCCGCGAATGGTGATATCCAGCGTATCCTGACGGAAGGTCGAAGGCTGAATGGTGACCGACGGCGTCACCGATTGAAGATCGGCCGCTGTGTTGACGTTAAGTTTGGAAAGATCGGCCGCGCTGAGCGCGGTCATGGAAATGGGAACAGTCTGCGCATCTTCCGCAACCTTGCGTGCCGTGACGATCACGGTTTCAAGGCCGCTATTGTCGGAATCGCTTTGCGCCAGTGCCGGCGCGATGCTCGCGGAAGCCAAAATGGTGCTGAGAAGAAGTATTGTTTTGCGCATGTCCTGCCCCGAACTATTATTATTGAGGGCAAAGGTTTAGGCGAGATGGCGTCAAAAATGAAGTGCGGCAGGACAGCAACAGATTGGCATGGGATTTTTTCCCGATTTTTGCCATGACGAAAGCAGCACGCCCCGCGATTTTGGCCGCCGCCGTTCTGGGATTGGGTTTTGCGGCGATGCTGGCGCTGAACCTGCCGGGGCAATTGTCTTACGATTCTGTCAGCCAGCTCTATGACGGGCGCGCTGGTTTTTACAACAGCTGGCACCCCGCCGTGATGGCGTGGCTGCTGGGCATTTTCGACACCCTGATGCCGGGCACAGGCCTGTATGTGATTTTTGAAGCCGTGCTTCTGGCGCTGGCCTTCGGGCTTTGCCTGCGTGGCAATGCGCGCTGGGCCGCTGTTGCGGTGGCGGCCGCCATTACAGTCATGCCGCAATTTCTGCTTTACCAGGGCATTGTCTGGAAAGACGTTCTGTTCGCGGATGCGTTTGTCCTGGCCTTTGCCGCGCTGGCGCGCGCGACTTCCGAAAAAGGCGCGGCCCGCACGGCTTTGCTGGTGCTGTTTTTTCTTTCCTTAAGTCTGGCGGCGCTGGCGCGTCAGAATGGAATTCTGCTTTTGCCGGTGGGCGTGATCACGCTTGGCTGGATCATGGCGAAAACTGGCGCACGCCGCGCGCTTCTTTGGTCACTGCTTTGGTTTGCGCTGCTGCTGACGTTGGTTGCGGGGGCCAGCGCTCTTCTTGCCTTGCGCGGCGATCATGGCCAGGGCCTGAGCGGCGAAGTTCAAGAGGCACAGATATACGATCTGACGGGCGCCATGCGGCTGGGCTATCGCCTGGATCTTCTGCCTCAAAGCGACCCCGTCCTGGCCCGCGCGCTTGAGACCCAGGGTGTCAAAGCCTATTCGCTGCAACTGCAGGACACGCTGGAGCCATTCCTGCCGGCCCACATCGCCAAAGGCGCGGTGATGGCTGAGTGGCGCCATTTGCTGCTGACCCGGCCCGATCTTTATCTGCGCGAAAGATCAGCGCTTTTCTGGCAAGTGCTGGGCACGCCGCAATTGGCGCTTTGCCATCCCGCCTATGCCGGGGTTGATGGCGATCCGGCGCAATTAAAAGCCCTGGGTCTGACAGCGGGATTCACAAAGCGCGACATCAGGCTTGCGGCCTATGCCCGGTTTTTCATGGGGACGCCGGTACTCTCCCATCCGGCTTTCGTGCTTCTGGCCCTGGGATTGCTGATTTTTTATCTCAGCCGCCGCCGGCCGGCCGATATCGCCATGGCGGGCATGCTGGCCGGGGCGCTGGGCTTCACCGCCAGCTTCTTTTTCGTCTCGGTGGCCTGCGATTACCGCTATCTGCTGGCCCTGGACCTGGCGGCCGTGCTGGCGCTTTTTTACGCCTTCGCCGCCCCGCCAAGCCCTTCCCGGCGGGAATAAAGACACGACTGAAGTTGGGGACATTCCAGGCCAGGGCCTTGCCCCGCCCCCCGCCACGGGCGAGCCTGATGCTTATGTAAGGTATTGCTGTGGGCATTCGGCCGCAGGCAGCAAGTCATTGGAACTTTCACTTGCCGTTCGGGGCACCAATACCGATATTGTGAGTTATCAGACTCGCTTCGTAACCATTTTTTATTGTGATTCCAATAATTTGGCGATCATGAGAGCTTATTTCTCCCTGGCGGCCGCACTCTGCGCGACTTTGGCGCTGAGCGCCTGCGCGACCAAAGATCCCGCCAGTCTGGCCCAGAACGATCCTTGGGAGCCGGGCAATCGCGCGGTGTTCAACTTTGATATCCAACTGGATCACGCCGTGGCCACGCCGGTGGCGAAGTTCTATCGCTCTGCTGTGCCGGAACTGGCGCGCGACGGCATTCACAATGCCCTGACCAACCTCAACGCCCCGGTCGTGTTCGTCAACGACACCATTCAGGGCGACAGCGGCAAGGCCACCGATACCTTCGGCCGCTTCATGGTGAACTCCACGGTCGGCCTGGGCGGCTTGATCGATGTGGCCAGCAAAGTGGGCATTCCCTATCACGACAATGACTTTGGCATCACCTTGGGCAAGGCCGGCGCAGCCGAAGGCTCTTACCTGGTGCTGCCTTTTGCCGGCCCCAAGCCGCCGCGCGACTTGGTGGGTGAAGGCGTGGATATCGCGTTCGATCCCCTTACCTATATGAGCTGGAACGACTCTACCCTTTACGTAATCATTCGCGCCGGCCTGGGCGTGCTGGACAGCCGCGCCGCCAACATTGACGCTGTGCAATCTATTGAGCGTTCTTCGATCGATTTCTACGCCACCACGCGCAGCCTTTATCGCCAGAATCGCGCCGCCCAGATCAATGACGGCAAGACCCAGACCAACGATCTGCCGAACTTCTAAAGCCGCTCAGCTTTCGCGGGCACTTTTGAATTACCCTTCTCTAAAATTTCGCCGCGCGGAACTTTCCCGCATTAACGCTTGTCCCATCCTTCGCTGCGTTTTGCCTTCAGGCTCTGGTAACGATGCCGGCATTGAAGGAGACAATTATAATGCGCGGATTATTTGCCAAATTTATTTCAAATCAAAACGGCGCCACGGCGATTGAATATGGCCTGATCGCGGCCCTGATCGCGGTGGTGATCATCACCGCCCTGACCAGCATCGGCACCAATCTGAATACCCAGCTGACAAGCATCGCCACAAGCTTGCGTTAAAGCCTGCCGGAAACGGCTGCACTCACTCCGCCGGCGCGGGACGCGCGCCCGGTGGGGTACGCCGCACGCCGTGATACCAGCGCTTCCAGATATTGCGGGTGCCGCTGCCCAGGCGGTCCAGATAAATATAGACGACGGGCGTGGTGTAGAGCGTCAGCATCTGGCTCAGCACCAGGCCGCCCACGATGGAAATGCCCAGCGGCTGGCGCAGCTCCGAACCTTCGCCGCCAAAGACCAGCGGCAACGCGCCCAGAATGGCGCCCATGGTCGTCATCATGATGGGCCGAAACCGCAGCAGCGCCGCCTGGAAGGCCGCTTCCTCGGGCGCAAGGTTGTTCTGCCGCTGCAGCGTGACGGCGAAATCAATCATGATAATGGCGTTCTTCTTGACCACGCCGATCAGAAGAATGACGCCGATGGCCGCGATCATGCTGAATTCGGTATTGAAGATCAAAAGCGCCAGAACCGCGCCCACCCCGGCCGAGGGCAGCGTGGAAAGAATGGTGATGGGATGCACCAGGCTCTCATACAGCATGCCCAGCACGATATAGATGGTGACGATCGCGGCCAGGAACAGAAGCGGCAGATTGGCCAGGGACTTCTGGGCCAATTGCAGGGTGCCGGCGGCATCGCCATGGATGGAAATCGGCACGGCGATATTGGCCATGGTCTTGTTGATGGCCTGCATTGCCTGATCCTGGGTTTCGCCCTCCGGCACGGTGAAGGAGAAAGTGGTGGCGACAAACACGCCCTGATGGCTGATGGCCAGGGGCGTCGATCCGGGGCCGAAGCTGACAAAGGCCGACAGCGGCACCATGGTTTCGCGCGACACCGAAACCGACGAGCCGGTTGAGCTGGCGCCGCGCGCCGAATTGGTGATGGCGTTTTCCTGCGCATTTTCCACAGCGGTGGCGGCAGACTGGTTTGCCGCGCTGGCGGCTGTTGTCTGCACCGTCTTGTTGGTGAAGGCGCTGGCCGCGCCGCCCGAAGACTGGGTGCCGTTCACATTGCCGAAGGTGCTGACATAAATATCGCGCAGGGTTTCGGGGCTTTGCCAGAATTCCGGCGCCACCTCCATCACCACATGATACTGGTTTTTGTCCTTGAAGATGGTCGAGACCGAACGCTGGCCAAAGGCGTCATACAGCGTGTTATCGACCTGCGAGGCGGTCAGGCCAAGGCGTGACGCGGTGGGGCGGTCGATCTTCAGATTGACCTCCAACCCATTGTCCTGCTGGTCGGAATTGACGTCTTCCAGCTGCGGAATATTTTGCAGGGCGCCTGTGATGCGCGGCATCCAGGTGGTCAGATCATCCAGCGAATCCGCCTGGATGGTGTATTGCATGTCGCCATTGCCCTGCCGTCCGCCGGCCCGCACTCCGGTCGTGCTTTGCGATTGCAGGAAAACGCGCGCACCCGCCACCGCGCTGAGCTTGGGGCGCAGCCGCTCGATCACATCCTGGGTCGAAACATACCCACGTTCCGCCAGCGGCTTTAGCGTGACAAAAAGATTGCCGGTGTTGAGCGCGCCGCCGCCGACCGAGCCGGCCACGGTGGCGACCGCCGGATCGGCACGGATGATATTGTCGAACTGGATGAATTTCTTCTCCATCGACTGGAAGGAAATGCTCTGGTCGCCGCGGATCTGCCCGCCCATGCGCCCTTCATCGGTCTGCGGGAAAAAGCCCTTGGGAATGATGATCAGCAGATAGACATTCAACACCACCGCCACCAGCAGCAAAAACAGGATGGTTTTTTTGTTGTCGAGCGACCAGGCCAGGGTGCGGCGATAAAAATCCTGACTGTGATCAAAGACATTGCGCGAAATGCGCATCAGCCAGTTCTCATCTTCCTTGGCGGCAAAGCCCAGATAGGCGCACATCATGGGCGTGACGGTCAGCGACACCAGCAGCGAAATGGCGATTGCGATGGAAAGCGTCATCGCGAATTCGTGGAACAGCCGGCCCAGAATGCCGCCCATCAACAGAATGGGCAGGAACACCGCGACCAGCGAAATGCTCATGGAAATGACGGTGAAGGAGACTTCCTGCGCGCCCAGCAGCGCTGCCTGCAGCCGGTCTTCGCCATTTTCGATATGGCGGGTGACGTTTTCCAGCACGACAATGGTGTTGTCGACCACAAAGCCGGTCGAAATGATCAACGCCATCAGCGAGAAATTGTCCAGGCTGAAACCCACCAGATACATCAGCCCGAACGTGCCGAACAAGGACAGCGGCACCGAAACGGCGGGCACCAGCGTGGCGCGGAAATTTCGCAGGAACAAAAACACCACCAGCACGACCAGGATGGTGGAGACAATCAGGGTCTCCTCAACCGCATGCACCGAATTGCGAATCGAAACGGTGGGGTCCTGCACGATGGAAAGATCCACCGGCGCCACGGCGGCCTGCAACTGCGGCAGCATCGCCTTGATGTGGTTGACCACCTGAATCACATTGGCGCCGGGCTGCTGGGTCACCGTAACCAGCACCGCCGGCTGGCCATTGGCCATGCCCAGATTGCGGATATTTTCCGGCCCGTCATAAACCGTGCCGACATCCTGCAACCGCACCGCTTCGCCATCGCGATAAGCGATTATCAGGGTCTTGTAATCGGCCGAGGTTGAGGCGTTGTCGTTGGAATAAACCTGGAAGCGCTGATTGCCATCTTCGATCGCGCCCTTGGGGCTGCTGGCGCCGGCATTGGCGGCCGATATGGCGGCGCGCACGTCTTCCAGGCCGATGCCATATTTGAACAGCGCGCGCGGGTTCAGCTCTATGCGCACCGCCGGCAACGACGCGCCCTGCAGCGAAACCTGGCCCACGCCCTGAACCTGCGACAACTGCTGCTGCAGAATGTTGGAGGCGGAATCGTAAACCTGGCCCGGCGTCATGGTCTTGGACGTCAGGGCCAAAATCAGGATGGGGAAGTTGTTGGGATTGACCTTGTTGTAGGTGGGATTGGACCTGAGCGACGCCGGCAGATCGGCGCGCGCCGCATTGATCGCCGCCTGCACGTCGCGCGCCGCGCCATCAATGTCGCGGCTGATATCGAACTGCAGCACCACCTGGGTCGATCCCACACTGCTGCGCGAGGTCATCTCGGTGACATCGGCAATGGCGCCCAGATGGCGCTCCAGCGGCGTGGCCACCGTATTGGACATCACTTCCGGGCTGGCGCCGGCCATGCTGGCGCTCACCGTGATGGTGGGAATATCGATGTTCGGCAGCGGCGAAACCGGCAGCAGGAAAAAGGCGCCCAGCCCTGCCAGCGCCAAACCCAACGCCAGAAGCGTTGTTGCGATGGGCCGGCGGATAAAGGCTGAAACCATGATCTAGCCTATCACTCCGCTGGCGCATAAGGCGCGGCATCGCCAGGACCGCGCCGCGCCGCCCGCCATTCCCGGAACTGGCGGGCCCAGCGGTCGAAATACACATAAATCACCGGCGTGGTGAACAGGGTGAGAAGCTGGCTCACCAGCAACCCGCCGACGATGGAAATACCCAAAGGATGGCGCAGTTCAGACCCCATGCCGGTGCCCAGCATCAACGGCAGCGCGCCGAACAGCGCCGCCACCGTGGTCATCATGATGGGGCGAAAGCGCAGCAACGCCGCCTGATGGATCGCCTCGATGGGCGACTTGCCTTCATTGCGCTCCGCCTCCAGGGCGAAGTCGATCATCAT
>CAIXUE010000044.1 GCA_903922545.1 uncultured Alphaproteobacteria bacterium
AGTGAGCGAAGCGAACTTAGAAAAACGGCTGTCCCCGGCGAGGCTGGCCGTCAGGCCAGCCGAGGGAAGGGGACCCATAGGAAAACACGCCCGTCCCCGATTTTACTCTGACCCCGATCTTCGCACAGCTCCCTGGGAGTAGCCATGAACTATTTCACCTCTAACCAGACAGGCTTCACGGTCTCCGAATACGCAGGCATTCAGTTGCGTGAAATTTTGGCCGGACATGAACTGCTCGTCCTAATGCGAGGAAAAATTCAGGAGGAAAGTGAAGCGCCACGCTGGGCGATGGTGTACGGAGCGCGCATAAACGTTCAATCGACGAGAGGTCTAAAGTATCTCGGGTTTGCGAACCTCCATACTCCATATTTGGTGCGCCAAATGCCCAACGCCAAAAATCATTATTACCAAATGGAATTTCGCCTACCACTTTTACCCCAACAATTGAATGCATTGGAAGATCATCGCGACGGCGGCAATCTCGATTTTGAGGTTATAGTCGCCTGCACCACAGGCCGTGGCGATGCGACGTTTGAGGCATTAGAATGGCCCACCTGGCGCATTCCAGCGCCACAATCCTACTGGATTGAGCAATTGAACAGCGCCAAGGCACGTCGCGCCGTCCTTTTTGAAGTTTCAATGCCGTATTTTGATGCACCTCCGCACAAATTGGCGATGACGCAACACCTTGAGCGAGCCGAGCGTAATCTTATGGCCGGGCTCTATACCGAGTGTGTCGCTGAATGTCGAAAGGGTATAGAGGCGCTCCGAAAGGTCGGGCAGAAATTTGATTGGGCGAGCCTGCAAAATCGCGAGATCCGGGAAAGCTTATCCAAAGACACCAGACTGGAGGCGCTAAAGGCTGTCTCATATCTCTACGCCAGCCCAGCAGGACACACTGCAAGCGAGGGTGGTGTGAGTGATTACAGTAGGGCAGATGCAAAGCTTGCAATTGCCGTTACGGCGACCCTCCTTTCTCATACAGATTAGGCCGAAACCATTCCCGTTTGCTGCGCCAGACGTCTGCACGAGACGCTGTAGCAGCAGCATCATTGAAAGCCGCCTCGAAGATTGCCGACCGATTTAAAAGAAAATGAAATGGCGCGATCTCTTACCGCTCGCCCGCGCTGCTAACCTTCCTCGCTCTTACGACCGGCTTGGCGGAAGCTTCCTTTGATGCCGGCTCTATAATATTCTTGCACACCCCCCCACAAAACCATCCATGCCCACCCCATCCTCCACCTTACGCGACCTTCTCCACCCCGCCCACCTGACCGCCGTTATCGATATCGGGGCCAATCCGATTGAAGGCGAGCCGCCTTACAAGCGGATGCTGCAAGACCGCCTGTGCCGGTTGACCGGCTTTGAGCCGCAGAGCGATGCGCTGGCGGCGCTGAATGCCCGCAAAAGCGATCTGGAAACGTACCTGCCCTATGCCGTCGGCGACGGGCAGGACCATGTTCTGAAAATCTGCAAGGCCAGCGGCATGACGAGTTTGCTGGAGCCTGACCCGCACACGCTGAAACATTTCCCGGGCTTCCCGGAATGGGGAACGGTGGTGCGTGAGTTGCCGATAAAGACCCACCGGCTGGATGACATCGCGGAAATTGACGCCCTCGATTTTCTGAAAATCGATGTTCAAGGTTCGGAGCTGTCGGTTTTTCAGAACGGTCGCTCAAAGCTGGCCCAGGCGGTCGCGATCCAGACGGAAGTGTCTTTCCTGCCGCTTTACAAACAGCAGCCGGTGTTGGGCGACATCGACCGGGAATTGCGCGCGCTGGGTTTTGTTCCCCATGGTTTTGCCGGGATCGACAAACGCATGATCGCCCCCATGACGGGAAGCAGTCCCCATGCGGCGCTGAACCAGTTGCTGGAAGCAGACATGGTTTACGTGCGTGATTTCAGGAAGCCGGATGCGATGGACGGCGAACAGTTGAAGCATCTGGCGATGATCGCCCATCATTGCTACGGGTCCTACGATCTTTCCGCCAACTGCATTTTTCATTTGAGCCGGCGTGGCGAAATTCCCGTAGGAGTGCCGGCGCGCTATATGGATCTGGTCAAGTCTCTTAAAAACTAATCGCTTTTGGAGACCTGCGATGTGTCCTGCGGCCCCTGGTACGGCACGCGCGGCAGCGCCAGCACGGCCGCCAATGCCAAAGCCCCGCAGATAATGGCGATCGCGATTCCCAGACGAAACATGGTTTGACTGTAGCCAAGCCGGGACGCGGCACATGTTAACTCTGCGCAATTGAGCCCGGGCCATCGCAATCGACGCCAAAGGACATGCTTAATCGCTCTTTAAAGACTTGGGATCACACTTGCGGCTGAACACAACCGGACCCACGGGAATCGATGCTGACGCATTTGAAAATTGTCCTGTCGAGCGTGGCGTTCCTGATCGCACTCTCGGCCCTTCACAGCGAAGTCAGTTTGCGGCTGGGAGGCTCGCCTGCGAAGGCGTGGGATGGTTTGGCGTCTTCGGACGGGCTGTTGCCGGATCTTCGCCCCTCCATCGATTAGAGCCGGCGGTTTAAGGCGGCGGGCCGTTTGATTTTGCCGCCAGAGCAATCCCTGCCCGCCCCTGCCCCTTAACGCCCGCGCGACTTCTTCACCGGCTTCTTCGCTTTTGGCGCGGGCTTGGCGGCGGCTTTTTTGGGCACGGGCTTTTTCTCCACCTTTGCGGCGGCGGGCTTCACAGCCGCTTTTTTCTTCGGTGTTTCCACAGGTTTTGGTGCCACTTTGGGCGCCAGGATTTTGACGGGTTTGGGCGCGGGCGCAGGCTGCGGCTTTTCAGGCGGAATAACTTTCACAGGGGCAATTTTTACAGGCGCAGCTTTTACGGGCGCAGCAGCCGCCGCAGGCACCGCCTCGCCCTTGAGCATGGCGGCAATGCGGGGCGACAGGGATTTGGGACTGGGCGCCGGGTCGGCGCTTTTGTTCAGGAAAGCACTGGCTTCATCGGCAGAGCGGCAGATGCGCGCCCTGCCACCATGCAGCAGCACGGGGCCATTGATCAGGGCGGGATGTTCGGCGATGCCGGTCCAGAAATCCTGGTCGGTGATGAAGCGGTCATCCAGCTGCAGCGCCAGGAACAAAGGATCGTAACGGCGCACCAGACTTTGACCGGCCTGGCCCAGAATGTGCGACAGGCGCTGCAACTGATCGGGCGGCTGGGGTGTGCCGACATAGTCGATCAACTGCAGCTGATATCCGGCGTCACGCACCTCATCCAGAATATCGGCGGCAAGGTCGGAACCCGGGTCGCAATAGACGCTGACCCGGTCTTGCGGCGGCGGCGGCGCTTTGACGGGCGCGGCTTCGAGCAGTTTCAGGGCAATAACTTTGGGACCCCTGGCGTCGGGCGCCTGTTCGAAGGAGACGCGCAAGCCGGGTTTGACGTTCTCCATCCCCGAAGCGGTGAGCGCGGCGGCGGGAAGGAATATGTCGGCTTCCCCGCCATCGGGTGTGACGAAACCAAAGCCCTTGCCGGCGTTGAAAAACTTGATGGTACCGATGCGCATGCAGACTCAAAAAAACAGACGTGTGAGGGAGTGTGGCTCTAGACTACCCGGCTGCCAGCGGCAAGCCCAATACGCCCTAGCCCTGCGAGCCTTCCTTAAGGATCACGCCATCACCGGCCAGCATGTTCAGCGCGGCGATCAGGTTTGCAACCACCTGCGGGTCGCTGATACCGGCGCTCAACTCCCCCACCGTCAGGCCGTGGCGGCCCGACAGCCGCGCCAGCGCCGGAACAATCTGAGGCGCGACATTATAAGTGCGGCCGGCAGCCTGGAATTTGGCGGTGCGGTCGCCCTTTTCACATTCCAGGAAAAGACCATCGCGCTGCGCCAACCGCACAATGGTCGCCATGCCGAGCGGCGCTTTCTGTGCGCCGGGCGCCAGCGGCAGCTTCACCACAGGAGGTGCGCGGCGATAGGCGTTCCATTCGTGGAGGAATTCTCCCGGCCGGTCACGGTCGCGCCCATCGCCCGACATCAATTCCAGCAGGCTGGCGAAATAATCCTGGCGCACGGTCTTGCTGCAGCCCAGCGGCAGATTGCGCCGTACATCGGCATGCTTCAGCAAGCGCGGCAGCCACCATTGCAGAAAGTCCGCGCCATTGGGCGGTTCAAGACCAATGTTCAGGTGCAAGCTTGGCTCATCCAGCGGCGTGGCGACATGCCACCAGCCGCGCGGCATATAAAGCATGTCACCGTCTTCCAGGATGCCTTCCCATGCCGGCTGGCCTTCGGGCTGGGCCGGCAGATCCGGATCATTCTTGAGCGGGCAAGGACGGGTGGGGCTGAAAACTTTCCAGTGTTTGCGCCCGGAGAGTTGCAGGATGAAAACTTCCTGCGGATCCCAATGCAGGGGAAAAGCTTTTTGCCGGCCCCAGCCGGCATAAAGATTGACGATGACGGGCGCCTCAAAAACATCCTGAAAAGCATCGGCCAGGGCACGCACGGGCGGCGCCAGTTCCTGCATATCATCCATTACCAGGGAGGCGCCCTGTGAAAGGCTGGCGATCAGGCCGCCGGCATTGAGGCGCACACCGCCGCCTTCACCGTCAATATAGAGCGCCGGATCAATCCGCTGGCCGTCCTGAAAAAGCTGCAGCGTGTTTGGCGACGGCTTGTGCCATTGCAGAATGGCGTTCAGCGCATCCCAGGGCAGCAGCGGCGTGAAACGGGATTTGGCGCCGCGCTGCAGAAGAAAAGAATTGGTCCAATATTCCGCGAAGAAACGCTCCCGCGTCAGCGGAGCGATCACGTCATCCAGCGATATGGCTTCCCCCGGCATGACACGGCTTCCTCGAATGGCATCCGCATCCGCGAAGGGGTACGTCCCCTCGCGGCGGCAATACAAAAGAGAAATGGCCCAGATGGGCTGTGCGCTATGCGTGCGATGAAAGTGACGGATCAGCCCCCCAGCAGATCCTCAGTCCATGCTCTGCGATCAGGTTGCCTTAGTGTGTTTACACTGTCAATAAGGCGTTGCGATATCCTGCGAACAGAAAAGCCGCTACTTTCGGGAGATGATGATGCACGCGACCAATCTTCGATCTGCCGGTTTGACCCTGGCGGCGATGCTGCTTGTTTCGCTTTCAGGATGGGGCCTGCCCGCAAGCGCGCAGACGCCGCCGACGCGCAACAACAAGGTGCCGCCCACCGCCAACACCACCGATCCCAATGCGCCTTTCTATGTCGATGTTTCGGGCCTGGATCTGAAGACCGAGCCGCCCACCCGCGACCCCAAAAATCCCAAATATCCATCGGCCACCGAATTGCCGGACGGGCAGTTGCCGGGCCGCACGGCAACGGGGAATTTCATCATCGGCCCCACGCATACGCCCGCGCCGGAGATCAGCGCCAAGACCGCCGCGCCCAAAGGCAATGTGGTGAGCTTCACGATGAATTCGGCCGACAGCACGGTTTACAATCCCGGTGTGGTGCGGGACGAGCCGGCGCAGAATGCGGCGGTCTATGCCTCACCCACCCCGCCGGATGACAAGTCGAACATTCTGCTGCAAGGCGATCATGCCGGGCCCTGGACGCGCAAGGTCAGCGTGTATGTGCCAAAGCAATTGCCCAAGGGACGGCCGGCGCCGTTTCTGGTGGTGGGTGATGGCGGCGGGCTGGACGCCATGCTGTTCGCCACGCTGGACAATCTGATCGCGCAAAAGCGCATTCCGCCCATGGTCGCCATCACGGTGGGCAATGGCGGATCGGATGCGCCAGGCAGCGAGCGGGGGCGCGAATATGACACCGTATCGGGCGCCTATTCCGATTTCATCGAAAGCGAAGTGTTGCCGCGGGCGCAAGCTGAGGCGCATGTGAAGCTGACCGCCGATCCGGACGGCCGCGCCACCATGGGCGAAAGCTCCAGCGCGCAGGCGGCGTTCAGCATGGCGTGGTTTCATCCCGAGCGATATCACCGGGTGCTGGGCTATTCGCCCACCATGACCAACCAGCAATGGCCGCACAACCCGGCGCTGCCGGGCGGGGCGTGGGAATATCATTCGGTGTGGGGCGGAGCGACGCCATCTTCGCCGGCCGCGCTGACCGCCGGGACGCCGCTGATTTTGAACGCGCCGAAAAAGCCCATCCGCTATTGGTTCGAAACCGGCGACCGCGATCTTTTCTATACCACCGTGTCAGCCGCCGACGGCATGCATGACTGGACGCTGGCCAATGAGAATATGGCCCGCGTGCTGGCGGCCAAGGGGTACACGTATCAGTTCCTGTTTTCGCGCAATGCGGGCCATGTGGATGGCCACACCGTGCAGCAGACCCTGCCCCTGGCGCTGGAATGGCTGTGGGCCGATTACAAGGCAAAGAAATAAGCGGTACGCAAGTTGACCGTCGGCGGCAGTAAAGCCCCGGCGCGAGTTCAGGCTTTCAGCAATCCGGCAATTTTCAACGCCGCTGAAATTCTGGCGCCGATGGCGCCGGGCAGATCAGCTTTTTTGGAACGCGCTTTCGCGCCGGTTTTCGCGGGCGTGATGGGCAAACCCCAAAACGCCGCGATATGAACCGTTGACGAAAGCTTTCCGTCGAAAAAATGCGCGCCCGGCGCGCCATAACGCTGCCCGGCCGGGCCGCCCACCGGCACGCCATGCCCGGCTTCGCCCGACAGGAAAGCCTGCAAGACCGGCTTGCCGTTCCTGGTGCGCCAGGTTTTGCGCTGGTAATTCTCAAATTGCTCAGTTTCGAACTCCGAAAGCGCCAGGCCATGCGCATCGGCCCATTGCGCCACGCTGGCTTCGCCATTGCTGGCATGCACAACGGGATCGGCGCTGCTGTACCATATAGATATGGCGGGCCAGGGTCCGTTGTGGGAGGAAGTGCCGCGCACACTGTCGCCCCAGCGCCGCGCGGTGCGTTCCGGCGCATGCCGCATGAGATTCAATGCCTCGGGCACATTGGATGCGGCGCCCACCGGCAGGCCGGCGATGATGGCGCCGCCGGCAAATGTTTCCGGATAGGCGGCCAGCATTGCCGCCGACATGCCGCCGCCCGCCGAAAGGCCGGTGATGAAGATTTGCGCGGGATCAACCCGGCGATGCAGCACCATCCAGGCGATCATCGCGCGGATGGACGCGGCTTCGCCATGGCCGCGGCTGTTGTCTTCGGCCTGAAACCAGTTGAAGCAGCCGTTCATGTTGTTCGCCCAGTTTTGCTCGGGCGCGAGCACGGCGAAACCAAGTTCATGCGCCAGGGCGGTCCATCCGCTGCCGGCTTCATAATTGGCGGCCGTCTGCCCACAGCCATGCAGCATGACGACAAGCGGCATTTTCTCATGCGCTGTCGAAGGCGTGTACGCGAACATCCGCAGCGCGCCGGGATTGTCACCAAAAGCGGGAACTTCTTCCAGCCGTGCGGGAGCCCGAGCAGCAGGGCGCCGGAAATTGGTGGGCAGCCCTGACGGAGCGAAAATCTTTTGTGTTTTCATCAACTTGCGCGTGCCATGTCCACCACAGATATGTAATGCTGCAGTGCAGCAATTACAAGGCGGCGGCGCGCAGGCCCAGGTTTTCCATCCAGCGCCTGATACGGCGTTTGTTGGCGAAGAAGGTGAAAAGATTGCCGCAGACCAGCGCGGATTCCGGCGTGAAATAATAGCTGCCGATATGGGTGAAGGGCGAGAATAACAGCCCCACCAGCGCGCCATAGGTTACCTGCCGGGCACGGCCCAGCGGCGCGGTGCGCGGTTCGGTGAGCATGATCAGGCCGAAGAAACAGAACATGGAATGAAGCCCGGTGCTGGAAAGCGCGCGGGTCACACCTGCGAGGCTTGTCGCATCGCCCTGCGCCACGGCGATGCCCAGCACGACAGCCGCAAAAGCCGCCGCCATTTCGAAATAGCGCAGGCGGGACAGCATAAGGAGCCCGCCCAAAAGGATCACCGGCAGAAGCACCGCATTATCGCCCACCCACCAGGACACGGTGCGGTGCAGGCCCACGCCCACCAGCACGGCGCCGAAGCAGGCAGGATTGAAGAGATGCTTTTTGCGGATGGCGACCAGATATTTGGACGCCATGGCCCAGGCGCAGACCAGCGCCAGAAACACCACGCCCGCAAAATCACCCGGCGCAACCGGCGTGAGAATAAGCGTGATGATGATGGCGCTGATGGCGACCGATTCCCAATTGGTATCGGCGCCAAAGACGCGGGCGAAAGCCGTGTTCACAGCGAAGCAGGCGATCAGCGCGATGATCGCCGAGAAAGCCAGGTTGAGGAGCGATTGGTGGATCAGGCCAACAGCCGACAGGGCCAACGCCGCGGCCAGAACAGCGGCCAGATAATAAAGCGCCAGCTGATAGGTCAGGATACGCCGGAACAGCATGATCAGCGGGTCGCCTTGGTGAGGACGCTGGCGATGGCATCCTGAAAGGCGATGCTGGTGTTGGTGGCCGAAGAGACCACATTCACATTGGCCTGCTGGGTTTTGATCACCTCGCTGGTCAGGATGGGATCGGCCAGCTGGATCAGATACAGCGACTGGGAGCGGTGATCGGGATAGGACATGACCTGCACGGTGGTCATTTTGCCGCCGGTGACCACCACCCGCACACGAAGGTCGCCCCATTCGAACGCGATTTTGTCGCTTTGATATTCGCCGTCTTCCAGATGGGAGCCAGCGGGAATGGGCGCGGCGGCGCCCGGATCTGGCGTGCCGGTCACCGGCGGCAAAGGCGGCGAGACGCCTTCGGTGGGGATAAAGGCGTGGATCGCATCCATGCCGGTGAGCGCCATGGGCGGCGGCGGCGGGGGCGCGGTGGCCGGCAGAAGCGCGGTGTAGCCGGGCGTGGTGTCTTGCGGGGCGGCAGGCGTGGCTGACGCGGCCATGGCGAGATGATTTGATTTCGGTGTGCTGTTGACGGGTGGTGCGCTTGCCGGATCTGCGGCGGGCGCGGTGACGGCGGGCGTTGTTGTTTGCGGCACAGCGGCTGCGATTTGAGGGCGCACCGCGGTTGGCACCTGCATCGCGGCGAGGACCGCGGCCTGCTGGCGGCTTATTTGATCATGCTGTTGCCAACCAAAGCCGACCGTCACCGCCACCAGAGCGGTGGTGAGAAGAAGCTTGCCGGTGAGGCTTTCGTGTTTTCTCAACATGGCAGATAGCGGCTGAGGCCGCTGGTCATGCGCGCGATGCCGGAAGCGTTGATCTCATAGGCTTCCAGGCCTGGCGTGCGCTCAATAAAGCCAACGCCCTGCCGCCCCATGGCGAAAGCGGCGGTGGCGTAACGATCGGCCTCCAGCACATCGGGGCCGATCACGGTGAGGCTGACGATATCGTCAGAGCCATACTGGCCGGTGTGCGGGTTATAGATATGGGCCCCACGAATATAATTGCCCGAGGTGGCGACGCCGGCGCCTTTGGGCGTCAGCACCTTGACGATTTCATCGGCCGCAAACGGATTGCGGATGCCGACGGTCCATTCGCCGCCTTCGTCATTGACGCCATGGCATTGGATATCGCCGCCGGCTTCAATGCAGAAATTCTCGAACCTCATTTGCAAAAGCAGGGCGGCGGCCCTGGCGATGGCCCAGCCCTTGACGATGCCGCAAGGATCCAGCGCGCCACCGGGCCGGGTAATGTTGAAATAGCCAAAGGTTTGCCGCTTTGTTTGTTCGCAAAGGTCCAGGACCTCGCGCATGTGAGGCGTGAGCGCTTCGGACGCGATTTCGCCGCGATTGAAACGGGAAACTTCGCTGTCATCCCGGAACGGACTGAACTGGGCTTCGATGGCGGAAAATTCCGCGAAGACGGCATCCAGGTGATGGGCACACGCATCCCGCACGGCCAAGCAGATTGGCATGCCCATGATGATGCGCGTCTCGTGCATGGATTCCCCCCGGCGGAAAATACCGCCATTTTTCTTGTCCGCCCACCTTGCCGATGGTGCGGGATGTCCGCTCAAATTTACGACCTGGTAATAACTTTGAGATACTTTGCGACAAATGGGAAGACGCGTTGCTTTTCCCCACTTCCCATCCCCGAGTGAAGGGCCGGACGGCCACCAACGTCCGGCCCTTTCCCTTTTTGGGACAGGCTGATGTCTGCGCGCTGTGATGATGCGTTAAAAGCGGCTGTCAGGCGACGGCGCGCTGGGTGCCCTGGAAATTGACGCGGTCAAGCGCCGCGCCATCAAAGCTGGTGGGCAGCGACATGCCGCTGTTCAAAACCAGTGGCGAAAGATTGGCCTGGCTGAAATTGGCGTGCGCCAGATTGGCGCCCTTGAACGAGGCGCCGCGCAGATCGGCGCCCACAAAAACCGCGCCGCGCAGATCGGCGCCGTCGAAATTGGCGGCTTGAAGCTCGCAGCCGGAAAAATCGCCATCCACCGCCATGACGCCGGTGCATTTGATGCCGGTGAGTTTGCGCTTCTTCATCATCTTGGCCAGGAGGCGGATATCCTTGCCTTCCAGATTGGCCAGCGCGCCATCGCGGCCGCCGGTTTCGGCCCAGGCCTGGGCCTTGTCCAGCATGGCCATATATTGCGGCAATGAGGCCTGCAGTTCGGGGCCGGGATCAATGACGCAGTTTTTCAGCTTGTCGCGCGGCACGCGCAGTTCGTGCAGATTGACGCCGATCAGCACCGCGCCTTCAAAGCTGGCATTGCCCAGCGTGGCGCCGCCAAAAGATGCGCCATTCAGCAAAGCGCCGCTGAAATTGGCGTCCTTGAGGTTGGCGTTGTTCAGCTTGGCGCCCTTGAGCGAGCAATTGGCGAAGCTGACCGTGGCGACGCCGTGCCCGTCTTTGCCCAGCACATTCCATTTGTCGCCCTTGTCCATCACGGCGATGGTGGATTGACGGAAATCGACGCCGTCCATCTCGGCATATTCGAAGCTGGCGCCTTGGATGCGCGCACCGCGCAGATCGGCGCGGTTGAGGCTGGCGCCCGACAGGTTGGCCTTGGTGATGTCGGAACAGGACATATAGGCGCCGTTGAGATTGGTGCCCTTCAGATTGGCGCCTTTCAGATTGGCGCCGGAGAACTCGATCTCATCAAGCCGGCGCAGGCTGAGATTGATGCCGGGAGCTTTGACAAAGCGCAGATCGGCCTTTTTGCCGTTCGGGCGGCGCAGAACATAATTTTCATGCGCCTTGATGGCGGCGACAAAGTCGGCCGCGGCCATTTCCTGATTGTCTGCGCTCATCGGCAATTCCGGTCCACCAAACTGGAGCATTCGGGGGGTGAGGCAGTCTAGGGAACCGGGGTTAATGTCTGATTAGGATGGTGCGAAAGCGTGCTTTGCCGCGCCCCTCGCCCGCCTTCAGCCAAACGTGAAGGAATAAGCCTCGACGCCCGGATCGAGAAATTCGATCTGGAAGGTATGGTCGTCAATCGTGCCCGATTGGCGGATGAACTGATAAAGCCGCTGATCGGTGACGGTGCCATTGCCGCCAGCGTCAACATCAGCGCCATGGGCGGTTGTTGGCGGCTTGCCGTCCAGCGTGACGCGGAAGCGCACCGGTTTGCCGCCTGGCGCCGGGCCCAGCACCAGATGCAGGTCGCGGGCATGGAAACGAAAGACAATAGAGCCGCCGGCGCGGTTCAGAGCCGCGCTTTCGTCGCTGACGGTCCAGTTGCCGGTCAGGCCCCATTGATGGCGGCCATAGGGCGGCGGCGCGGTATAAGTGTGGGGCGCATCCTTGACGGCGACGGAGACGAAATTCTCGGCCTTGGCGTAACCGATATAGGTTTCGGGTGACTGCATATCGTCGATGTCGGCGGCGGCCTGGGCGCCGCTGCTTTGCGGATTGACGATGCCGCCCGGCACATTCTTGAATCCAGCTTCGGTGAGCAGCTTCTGGATGACGCGCTCGGAGCTGTCGTAATCGCCCTCGCCGAAATGATGGGCGCGAATGCGGCCTTGGCCGTCGATGAAATAATGCGCCGGCCAATATTCGTTTTTGTAGGCCTGCCAGATGGCAAGGTTGTTATCCATCACCACCGGATAAGTGACGCCCAGATCCTTGATGGCGCGCTGCACATTGGCCGGATCTTTTTCAAAGGCGAATTCGGGCGAATGCACCCCGATCACCACCAGGCCGTAGTCTTTGTATTTCTGCGCCCAGGCGCGGACATACGGCAGCGAGCGAATGCAGTTAATGCAGGAGTAAGTCCAGAAATCCACCAGCACGACCTTGCCGCGCAGGGCAGCGGGCGTCAGCGGCGGAGAATTGAACCACTGCGTGGCGCCGGTGAACTCGGGCATCTTGCCTTCCACCGGCAGATTGCTGCCCGCCACGGCCACTGGTTTGGGCGCGGTGTTGGGGCGCAGGCGATCGACCAGTGCCTGTTCCAGGCGGGACGTATTGGTGAGGGAAAGCTGGGTCAGAAGGCCAGTATCAAGGCCAAAGGCGATGGCGGCCACGCCGATCAGCACGGCCACGCCCAGCCCCTGGCGGACATATTCGCCCACGCCCAGGGATTTTTTCATGGCGGCGAACAGGCGGCCGCCCACAAACAGCGCCGCCGCCAGCGAGGTCGCAGCGCCTGCAGCGTAAGACAAAAGCAAAAGCGTGGTGCTGGCGCTGGCGCCATTGATGGCGGCCCCTGTCAGCACCAGACCCAGAATGGGTCCGGCGCAAGGCGCCCAGAGCAGGCCCGTGGCGATGCCCAGCACAAAGGAGGCGGCGATGCCGCCGTCGCTGCCGCCGCTGCTGTTGGTAAGCCGGTCGCCCAGCGCCACCAGCGGGCGGGTGAGCCGGTCCGCCAGGCTGCGCGAGATCAGGGTGAGGCCGAAGAACGCCAGCGGCACCAGTGCGAAGATGCGGCCATATTGGTTGGCGCTGACCGCCCAGCCGCCGCCCACCGCCGCCAGGGTGGCGCAACGGCGAACATCACCACCATGCCGGCCAGCATGGGGAGCGTGCTGCGCAGGAACGGACCACCGGCGCGGGCGAAGACAAAGGGCAGCACCGGCAGGATGCAGGGACTGAGGATGGTGAGGACGCCGCCCAGATAGGCCAGGATCAACAGGGTCATGGGATTTCATCCGTTCCGGCGTTGGTGCGCGTGGTATATATTGGCCTTGTGGTTCGGCCAAAGGAGCGGTTCCAATTTCGGGGCCAGGCCTGTTTCAAGGGGGATTTTCGTATGCAAATCAAACAGATAGTGCTGGCCTCGGCGGCACTGCTTTTGGCTATGGCGGTGCCGGCGCTGGCGGCGGTGACCAATGTGCGGGTGGATGACAACAACGCCTATCCCGAAAGCCTGGGGTCGGCGAACGGCACGCTTTATATCGGCAGCTCGACCAAGGGCGTGGTTTATCGCGCCAAGGCCGGTCAGGCTTATGCCGAGCCCTGGATCCCCGCTGTGGCGGGCATGCCCACGGTGCTGGGCGTGCTGGCCGATGCGCCGTCGAACACGCTGTATGTCTGTTACAACGGCAAAGGCACGGCGGCGATGAAGACCTATGACCTGGGCAGCGGCAAGGCGAAAGCGTCTTACGATTTTCCCGATGGCGGGCTTTGCAACGACATGGCGCTGAAGAATGGCGATGTCTATGCCACCGACACGATCAAGGGGCGTATTCTGAAACTGGCCAAGGGCGCCAAGGCTTTCACGGCCTGGTATTCCAATGCCGATGATCCGTCGCTGGACGGGCTGGTCTGGGCCAAGGACGGCAAGCTTTATACCGACACTTATGGCACCCATCATCTGATCCGGATCGACGTGAATGCGGACGGCTCAGCCGGCAAGGGCGTGGTGCTGACCACCGACAAGCCGCTTTATCAGCCGGACGGCATGCGCCTTTCCAGCAGCGGCAAGATCCTGATGGTGGAAGGCCAGGGTCATCCCGACAATTCCAACCTGAAGCTGGGCCGGGTGGACGAAGTGGTGGTGAAGGGCGACAGCGCCACCATCAATGTGATCAAGGACGGTTATGAGCTTCCCACCGCAGTGACGGCCATTGGCGACACGATCTGGGTGGAGGAATGCAAAAGCGATTACCAGCGCCGCCCCGAGCTGAAAGGCAAAGACGCGGGCGAATTCCACATTTATGCTGTCCCCTTCAAGTAAGGGGTCGTTCGCCCAAGAAAAAAGGCCGGCGCGTTGGCGCCGGCCTTTTTGTTATTTGGGCATCGGGATGGACCAGACCTTGCCCACACCGCGCTCGGTGAACCAGAGCGTGTCGCCGGCCGGCTCGATCCCGGTAGGCGTTTTGAGTCCGTCTTTCAGCACCACGACATGGCCGGTATCGCCAGTGATGGCGACCGAAACGATCTGGCCAGTGCCGTTGGCCGCGATGAAGATCTTGCCATTGGCGGCGCGCATGCCATCGGGGCCGCGCACCGGCGCATCCATCCAGATATCCACCGGATTGCCGGGCTTGCCGGAGGCATCGACCGGAATACGGTAGAGCTTGTTGAAGGTCACGTTGTTGGCATAGAGCACGCCGTCCAGGAAGGTGAGGCCGTCAATGCCATTGAGCAGGCGGTTTTCCATGAACAGGGTGGCGCCTGTGGCGCCCGCCGCCAGCCGGTAAATGCGCGAGTTGCCAGTATCGGAAATATAAAGCGCCTTGTCGGGGCCGAAGCTGAAATCGTTGCAGGTGGAATTGTCGCCCGGCAGCTGCCATTTCAGCTTGTCCTTGCCCGAGGAAAGATCAAAGCCGCGCAGATAAGTTTTGCGCTGCACCGGCTGGGTGCCTGGCGTGGGCACCAGCTCGCAGGTCCACAATGTGTTGCTGGCGGTATCCACCAGCTGGCCGAAGAAGAACGTGCCCGGACCGTCGGCGCTGACATCGGCAAAGGTCTCAGCGGTGGTGGCGCCTTTCTTCACCCGATAGACGAAAGGCGAGCTGGCGCTGCCGGCATAGACGGTACTATCGGGCGCCACCGACATGCTTTCGGGCTGGGACTTGTCGTCATGAATGACGATTTCGGCGGCAAAAGCCGGCGTGGAAATGGCCAAAATTGCAGTTAGAACAACAGGATATTTCATGAACGCTCCCCGGTTATGTTTGGCGGAATATAGCGGGGGCGGCGGCAAAGGGATAGCGCCACAAAGCATCAGGCCCGCCTCACGGGTGTGAGACGGGCCTGGTTTGTTGGTTGCCGCTTTGGGGCGGGTTTTAGAACTTGAAGACCAGGCGTCCCACGATGGCGCCTTCGGTGCGGTCCGAAGCCAGGCGGCCGTCATAGTCCAGATCGAAGTCCACATTGTCGCTGGTCAGGGTCACACCCGCATTGATGAAGGCGTAGTCCTGCGACAGCGAGTTGTTCTTGATCCCGAAGCTGGCCACACCGGACACCGGTGCAAAGCTGGCCGCCATCGTCCAGACGCTGCTGCTGTAGTCATGCTGCCAGGCCGCCTTGAGGCGGGCCGTCAGCACCTGACCGTTGCCGGACGGGTAAGCCTGCTGCCAGGCCGCGCCCAGGTAAGAGTAAAGCGCGTTCGACGACGCCGAAGACACCGCCAAGGGGGCCACGAAGTTGCCCGTCTCGGTGAAGGGATCGGACGACGCATCCAGATAGCTGATCGCCGCATACGGCGTCAGGCTGACCGGGAACTGGTCGGCGCTGAGGTGATAACCGGCCTCGCCATAGAGCGCGACGGTGTCGGAGTTGTACTTGCCGTTGACCGTGGCCGTGGCCAGACCAGGGATCGCGATGGTCCGCTGCAGCTTGTTGTGGAACGAGCCGTAGCTGACATCGCCCAGGGCGTAGATCTGGTTGTCCGGATCGTCGTAGCGGCCATAACCGGAGACTTCCAGAACGTTGAAGCCGCCGCGGTCCAGCAGGTTGCTGGTGTGCATGGTGCCGTTGGTATAGCCCAGGGCCAGACCCGCGGTGACGTTGGGCGCAACCTTGGTGTCGGCGCCCGCCATCAGGCCGTTCTGGCTGACATGGTAGCCGGGGCCCGAAGCGGTGGTGCTGATGCCAGCGCCCGATGTGACGCCGCCGCCCCAGACATTGAAGGGACCTTCGACCAGTTGGGCTTGTTGCACGCCCGGCACGCCGTTGGAGGCAGAGCCGCTGGCGCTGTCACCCGTATCGCCGCCCAGATGGTCGATGATGGCGTCGATGGCGCCCGACAGGCTGGTGGCGTCGGAGTTGGCCAGATCGCCGATGCTGGTGCCCGCCAGTTCCTGCAGCGCCTGGGCATATTGCGCCGGCGTGAGGGCAAAGAGCGCATTGGTGAGCGAGCCCAGGGGACCCGTGCCGCCGCCGGCATCGTAGATCTTTTCCAGCGCGCCGCCGACTGCCGATTCATTGGCGGTCAGACCAGGCACCGAGTGTCCTGCCCCCTTTGAAATGGTCCTCCCTGAAGTATGGTTTTGACCAAGGAGGATTGGATCGATGGCAAGGAAAAGACACACGGCAGAAGAGATTGTCGCGAAGCTACGGCAGGTCGATGTGCTGATGGCACAGGGCA
>CAIXUE010000045.1 GCA_903922545.1 uncultured Alphaproteobacteria bacterium
CGGCCACTGGCATCAAGGGTCCCTACCGCCCGATCGACAGTCGCACACCGGGCCTGCTGATCAGCGAGAAGCTCCCCCGCCTCGCCCAGATCTCCGACAAATACGCCGTCGTCCGCACCGTCACGGCGCTCTATCCCTGCCCGCCGCCGGGCAGCGATTAGAGAAACTCCTCACCCTGAGCTTGTCGAAGGGTGAGAGCTCAATCCTGCTCTCTCCCGCCACCGCCCGTGCCGCCCTGCTGGCCTTCGCGGTCATGATGCACGGGCTTGCCGCCCTGTCCCTGCTGGTTCGCCGGCATCGCGCCCGGGCTTTCGGCTTCCCCTTCCGGGTCCTTGTCGGAGGCCTCGCTCCCGCCCGCCGCCATCGCCTTGCGCTGATCCTCCTCGGTCCGTTCGGCCAGCGGAATCGCCCGCCCATGGCCATCGCGTTCCATCCCGGGCGGTGACCCGGGATTGGGCTTCATCTTGAAATGTGCGGTATCGCGCCCGGCTTTTTTGTCCATCTGGTGGCTCCTCATCGCGGCGGCGCATCGCCCGCCGTATCAAACACGCTCACTCTGCAACACAAAGATCATACGAGCGTTCCGTCTGCAGCCTCTTCCCCCACCGCACCGGAGTTCCCGCATGACCCTTCTCGAAAAAATCACCGGCAACGACAATCAGGCCCCGCCCAAACCCGACAGCGACATGCAAAAGGTGCTGGATGCCCTGGCCGCGCTGAACGGCAAACCGATTGAAACCCTCACCCCGGCGGAAGCCCGCAAGCAGCCCACCCCCACCGATGCGGTCAAGCGCGTGCTGGGCGCAAAGGACAAGCAGCCCACCCCCGATCTGGGCGTCACCACCCATGAAATCACCATTCCTGGCGCGGCCGGGCCGCTGGCGGCGCGCGTCTATCGCCCCGAAAACACCGAAAACCAGAAGCTCCCCGTCATCGTCTATTGGCATGGCGGCGGCTGGGTTATCGCCAATATTGATGTCTATGATGGCGGCCCCCGCGCCCTGGCCAAACTGGCCCATGCGGTGGTGATCTCCTGCGAATACCGCCTGGCGCCCGAACACAAATTCCCCGCCGCCCATGACGATGCTTTCGCGCAATACCAATGGGTCCTGGGCAACACCGGCGCCTTCAGCGGGGATGAGGCGCAGATCGCCGTGGCCGGTGAAAGCGCCGGCGGCAATCTCGCCATCGCCGTGGCCATGATGGCGCGTGATGAAGGGATCAAGCTCCCCGTTCACATGGCGCTGGTCTATCCCGTCGCGGGCAACAACATGAACACGCCGTCTTACCTGCAGAATGCCAACGCCAAGCCGCTCAACAAAGCCATGATGGAATGGTTCGTGGGCCACGTCTTCACGTCAAAGGATCAGACCAATGATCCGCGTATCAATCTGGTCCAGGCCGATCTGGCCGGCTTGCCCTCCGCCACCATCGTGCTGGCGGAAATTGACCCCCTGCGCTCCGAAGGCGAAACCCTCGCCAAGCGCCTGAAAGAAGCGGGCAGTGAGGTGGACTACAAGATTTTCGATGGCGTCACCCACGAATTCTTCGGCATGGGCCTTGTGGTCGGCGGTGCAAAATCGGCCGAAAAAATGGCCGCCTCCGGCCTGAAAAAGGCCTTCGGCACCGACACGCTGCTTTAAGCAGGCTCTAAACTATCGCCGGGCCGCTGCTGAACCGGCGGCCCGGCTTTTATTCACGACAGCACTGGTTGTCATCCCCGGCGATCATCGCGCGCAAGCGGAAGAATTACGGCTCCTGCGCGACCTGTTCATCGAGCACCCGGAAGAC
>CAIXUE010000046.1 GCA_903922545.1 uncultured Alphaproteobacteria bacterium
CACATATCGGTCGCCCACATTGGTGCGGGCCAACGATAGGTTCAGGCCGCGCAGATACTTTTCCAATCCCATGTTGGACATGACGGTGGCGACCACGCCGCCGCCGGTCAGTTGTCCATTCTTGGCGAAAGACGCGCCCACCAGGGCCATCAATTGGTCGCCATCCACCATCTTGCCGGTTTCGTCGCACAACACCACGCGATCGGCATCGCCATCCAACGCAATCCCCAGATCGGCCCCATGGGCCACCACCTGTTCCTGAAGGGTGGCGGGCGACAGCGACCCGCAATCCTTGTTGATATTGAAGCCGTCCGGGGCGACGCCCATGGGCACGACCTCGGCGCCCAATTCCCAAAGCACGGTGGGAGCCACCTTGTAGGCGGCGCCGTTGGCGCAATCCACAACGATCTTCAACCCGTCCAGGCGCAATCCCTTGGGGAAGGTGTTCTTGGCGTATTCGATGTAGCGGCCAGACGCGTCGTCCAGGCGCTTGGCGCGGCCCAGATGGTCCGAGGCGACCCGCGCTTCGTCCAAAGTGGTGCCCAAGGCCGCCTCGATGGCGAGTTCATCGTCATCCGACAGCTTGAAACCGTCCGGTCCGAACAACTTGATGCCGTTGTCATAGTAGGGGTTGTGGGACGCCGAGATCATCACGCCCAAATCGGCGCGCATGGACCGGGTCAACAGGGCGACGGCGGGGGTGGGCAAAGGCCCCACCAGAACCACATCCATGCCCGCGGCGATGAAGCCCGCCGTCAGCGCCGGTTCCAGCAGATAACCCGATAGCCGCGTGTCCTTGCCGATTACCGCCACATGCCGATGTTTGCCGCGAATGAAATGCCGTCCGGCCGCCATTCCCAGCTTCAGGGCGATTTCGGCGGTCATAGGGAAGGTATTGGCTTTTCCGCGGATACCGTCGGTGCCAAAGAGTTTGCGTGTCATGTCCCTCGTCCTTTTTGTCGCCTTTGATTAGCGCGATTGCTTTCGGTTGGGAAGCTATTGTTCCTTGGCAAAGCGCGGCCTATAGTCCCCGCCGGTTCCGAACTACGAGATTAAGGGTTTAGCGATGAAGGGCGATGTCAAGAAGGTGGTGCTGGCCTATTCCGGCGGTCTGGATACGTCGATCATTCTGCGCTGGTTGCAGGATCAGTATCAGTGCGAGGTTGTCACCTTTACCGCCGATCTCGGGCAGGGCGAGGAATTGGAACCGGCGCGCGCCAAAGCGCTGCAGATGGGCATCAAGCCCGAAAACATTTTCATCGATGATCTGCGCGAGGAATTCGTTCGCGATTTCGTGTTCCCCATGTTTCGCGCCAACGCGCTGTATGAGGGCGTCTATCTGCTCGGCACTTCCATCGCCCGGCCGCTGATCGCCAAGAAGCAGATCGAGATTGCCGAGAGAGTGGGCGCCGACGCCGTTGCGCATGGCGCCACCGGCAAGGGCAACGATCAGGTGCGGTTTGAGCTGGGCTATTATGCGCTGAAGCCCGACATCAAGGTGATTGCGCCCTGGCGGGAATGGGATCTCACCAGCCGCACCCGGCTGCTGGAATTCGCCGAACAGCACCAGAGTCCGATCGCCAAGGACAAGCGCGGCGAGGCGCCGTTTTCAGTGGACGCCAATCTTCTGCATTCCTCGTCGGAAGGCAAAGTGCTGGAAGACCCCGCGAA
>CAIXUE010000047.1 GCA_903922545.1 uncultured Alphaproteobacteria bacterium
CAGCCGAGCAAAGCCAAGACCCACAAAGCCTCTGACGACCAGCAGGTCGAGCGCCTGCACCAGGGTTACGCCCAGTCCATGGAGATCACCGAGGTTCTGGCCGACGAGCGGAGCCAGTTCCAGCACATCCGCATCTTCGACACCGTCGCCAACGGGCGGGTGATGACACTGGATGACATCGTACAGATCACCAGCCGGGACGAGAGCGCTTATGCCGACATGCTCACCCATCTGCCCATGTTCGAACATGGCAAGGTGGAGCGGGTGATGATCGTGGGCGGCGGCGATCTTTCCATCGCCGACGAAGCCCTCAAGCACAAAAACGTCAAGGAAGTGGTGCTGGTGGACATTGACGGCCAGGTGATCGAACTGTGCAAAAAGCTGTTCGGCGGCATCAACGCCAAAGCCTTCAAGGACAAGCGCATGACCATCGAGGTGGCCGATGCGTTTGAATATCTGGGCCGCAAATCCAGCAAGAATCGCTTTGACCTGATCATCGCGGACCGGCCCGATCCGGTGGGCCCCGGCAAAGCGCTGTTTGGCGAAACTTTCTATGACCGGGTGAAAGGCGCGCTGCGTCCGGGCGGCTATGCCACTTTCCAGACCGGCGTTCCTTTCTACCAGCCCTGGGAGATCACCGAGGCGCTGCAGGAACTCGCCCGCTTCTTTCCCCGCTCCGGCCTCTATCTGACCGTGGTGCCGACTTACATCGGTGGCTTCATGGCCCTGTCCTGGGCGACCAAGGGCGGCAAACCGCTGGGCACGCCCGCCGGCATCAAGAAGGCCGCCAGCGCCTACAAGCGCGCCAAGCTCAAATGCGAATATTACAATCCGTCGGTGCATGCCGCGGCTTTCGCGCTGCCGAACTGGATCCAGAAGCTGGTGCCTTGACCGAAAAGAGCGCGCTCCAGATTGCTGTGGCGCTGGCGGGGCTGGTGCCGGTGGCGGCTGGAATAGCCGGCGCTATCAACCCTTCGCTGCTCGATCTGTCTGGCACCAGCTCCGCCATCACCCACGCCGCCTATCTCAGCGGGCTGCTGCTGGGCATCGGCCTTTCCTTCTGGTCGCTGATTCCGGGGATTGAGCGGCAAAGCCGGGCGTTTGCCCTTCTGACTGGGCTGGTGGTGATCGGCGGGCTGGCACGCCTCATCAGCGCCATCCGCCTGGATGTCTGGAGCCTGTCGGTGCTTCTGCCCCTCTGCATGGAACTAGCGGTCACGCCGGCTCTGTTGCTCTGGCAGCGGCGGCTGGCCAGCCAGCGGCCTTAAACCCGCCCTTTGGGGCCTTCCCTTTCGGGCCCCAAGACCCCATCTTTGTTTCTGAAAAACCAGGAAACGAGATCTCATGGCCCTGATTGGACCCGGCGGTAGACCTGTCACCTCCGAACCCGCCCAGAACCAGGCCTCCGGCGCCAGCCCGCATATCAAGGATTCCGGGCTCGCCACCTTTGCCGCTGATGTGCTGGACGCCAGCCGCAGCACACCGGTCATCGTGGATTTCTGGGCTCCCTGGTGCGGCCCCTGCAAGCAATTGGGCCCCGCGCTGGAAAAAGCGGTCACCGAAGCCAATGGCGCGGTGAAGCTGGTCAAGGTCAATATCGACGAGAATCCCGAGATCGCCCAGCAGCTGCGCATCCAGTCCATTCCCACTGTCTATGCCTTCAAGGATGGCCAGCCGGTGGACGGCTTCATGGGCGCACTGCCCGACAGCCAGGTTGCGGCTTTTGTCGCGGGGCTGGCGGGAGGCGATGGCCATGGCGGTCATGGCGGCGCCGAACATGCCGCCGAAGTTCTGGCCGTTGCCGACGAGGCGCTGGCCGCGGGCGATATCGGCACCGCCGCCCAGGCCTATGGCCATGTGCTGCAGGATATTCCCGGCCAGCCCAAGGCGGTGGCGGGCCTGGCAGCCTGTTACCTGAAAAGCGGCGATATCGAACGCGCCCGCGCCACCCTGCAGCTGGTCAAGCCCGACGAGGCCGGTGACGAAGCCATCCGCGCCGTGGAAGCCGAACTGAAGCTGCGCGACAATCCGGCGCCGCGCGGCGAAATCGAAGTTCTCAAAGCAAAGCTGGCGGCGGATGCCGCCGATCTTCAGGCGCGTTATGACCTGGCGTTGGCGCTGGATGCCGGCGGCGACCGCGAAGGCGCGCTAGACGAGCTTTTGGAACTGGTGCGCCGCGACCGCAAATGGAACGAGGAGGCGGCGCGCAAGCAGCTTGTCACCCTGTTCGAGGCGATGGGTTTTGCCGATCCGCGCACTGTCGATGCCCGGCGCAAGCTCTCGGGCCTGCTGTTTTCCTGATGCAGCATAGCTATCACAGCTTCGCCGACCTGCCGGGCAGTTTGCCGGTATTCCCGCTTTCCGGCGTGCTGCTTCTGCCGCGCGCCGCCCTGCCGCTGAATGTGTTTGAGCCACGCTATCTGGAAATGGTCGATGACGTGCTGCGCAGCAACCGGCTGATCGGCATCATCCAGCCGGTGGAAAGCGAAGACACGGTGCTCAAGCCCAAACTTTCCCAGGTCGGCTGCGCCGGGCGCATCATTTCCTGGCGCGAGAGCGAAGATAACCGTTATCTCATCACCCTGGCGGGACTTTGCCGGTTTAAAGTGAAAGAAGAGATTTCCGCTTTGTCCACGTACCGACAGGTGGCATGCGATTTCGCGCCTTTCGCCGGCGATCTGGCGCAGGGCGCCGATGATGCCGACTTTCCCCGCGAGAGACTGCTGCAGGCGCTGAAGGATTATCTGATGCGCCGTGACATGAAGGCGGACTGGAAAAGCGTGATGACCGCGCCAGCCGAATCCCTGGTCAATGCGCTGGCCATGATGTGCCCCTTCGAGCCGGCCGAAAAACAGGCCCTGCTGGAGGCGCCGAGCTGGCCGGAACGGGTTTCCACCCTGGTGGCGCTCTTGGAAATTTCCACCCTGGGCCAAGGCCCCGGAACGCTCAACTGATGGAAACCGATCCCAAGCTGCTTGAAATACTCATCTGTCCGGTGACGCGCACCACGCTGCACTTTGACCGCGACAAGCAGGAACTGATTTCCAAAGCCGCGGGCCTGGCCTTTCCCATTCGCGGCGGCGTGCCCATCATGCTCCCGGCCGAGGCGCGCGAGCTTTCCGACCTTGAGCGCCAATAATGTCCTGGCCGGCGGAACTGCGACTGAATTCCGAAAAGAATATTCTCACCATCCTGTTTGAGGATGGCGCGCGCCACGCTTTGCCTGCCGAAATGCTGCGCGTTGAAAGCCCTTCCGCCGAAGTGCGCGGCCATGGCGGCAGCACCAAACCGCCGCCCGTGACGGGCAAGCAAAATGTGAAAATCGCCCGGCTGGAGCCGGTGGGCAATTACGCCGTGCGCATCGTGTTCGATGATGGCCATGACAGCGGGCTTTACAGCTGGGATTATCTGGACAAGCTTGGCCGCGAGCAGTCCCGATGAGCGATATTATTCCCCCGCCCAAGAAACGCCGCGTCAGCATCGCCCGCGCGCCGGTGCGCGCGCGCGTCGCTATCGTCAAGGGTCAGGATTCTGGCCGCTTCACCGATTTCTATCATGCCGTACTCACCGGCAACTGGCTGGTCTTCATCCTGCAGCTGGGCGTGCTGTTCGTATCGGTGAATGTGGTGTTCGCCACGCTTTTTCTGCTGGACCCAGGCGGCATTTCCAACGCCGCGCCGGGCAGCTTCACCGATGCCTTTTTCTTCAGCGTTCAGACATTGGGCGCGGGTGGCGGCGACATGGCGCCCAAGGATCTGTACACCGATGTGCTGGTGGCGGTGGAAAGTTTTTTCGGCATTCTCACCATCGCGGTGTTCGCCGGCCTGATGTTCGCGCGCTTTTCACGGCCGCTGTCGCGGGTGGTGTTCTCCAAGACCTCCGTGGTGGCGCCGTTCGACGGCGTGCCGACCCTGATGTTCCGCGCCGCCAACCAGCGCGGCAATTCCATCCTGGATGCATCCGTGACGGTATCGCTGGCGCGGCAATACACCACCCAGGAAGGCGTGGAGATGCGCCGCTTCCACGAATTGAAGCTGCTGCGCTCTTCCAATCCTCTTTTCGTGCTGAGCTGGACGGTGATGCATCCCATCGACAAGGACAGCCCGCTTTACGGCCTGTCGCCGGAAGAGATGGCGGCGGAAGAAATGGAAATCGTGGTCATGCTGTCGGGCATGGACGAGACCATCGCCGACCATATCTTTTCGCGTCACGCCTATTGGCATGATGAAATCCAGTGGCACCGGCGTTTTGTAGATGTGATCTCGGTGGCGCCCAGCGGGCACCGGGTGCTGGATCTCACCCATTTCCACGACACCAAAAAAGCCTAGGCGTCCACGCCCACCGCTTCGGTCACGGATTTAAATCCGTCCCGTTCCAGCAGCGCGATCAGTTCGCGCTTGATGCGGTTCACCAGTCCCGGACCCTGATAGACCAGCGCGGTGTAAAGCTGCACCAGCGAAGCGCCGGCGCGGATCTTGGCATAGGCATCTTCGCCGGATGAAATGCCGCCTGCGCCGATCAGCACAATGGATGAACCAAGACGCCGGCGCATCTGGCGCAGGATTTCCGTAGAAGGCTGGAGCAGCGGCTTGCCGGAAAGACCGCCCGCTTCGCCCGCATGGGAAGAACGCAGCGCCGGCCGGGCGATGGTGGTGTTGGAAACAATCAGGCCTTCGATGCCGCTGGCCCGCACCACGGCGGCGATATCATCCAGCGCATGGCCGTCCAGATCGGGCGCGATCTTCAGCAGCAACGAAATCCTGTTTTTGCGCGCGCCGGTCAGGGCATCCAGAAGACGCGTCAGCTCTTCGCGATTCTGCAGGCCGCGCAGGCCGGGCGTGTTGGGCGACGACACATTCACCGTCACATAGTCGGCCAGTAACGACAACAGCGCGAAGGCGTGGACATAATCGCTGATGCGGTCGGCACTGTCTTTGTTGGCGCCGATATTGATGCCGACAAGGCGCGGGCCCCGCCCCGCCAGATTGCGCGCCGCCGCCGCCATGCCCAGATTGTTGAAACCCATGCGGTTGATCACTGCGCCATCTTCCGTCAATCGGAACAGGCGGGGCCGGGGATTGCCAATTTGCGGGCGCGGCGTGACCGTGCCGCATTCGACAAAACCGAAACCCAATTTGCCCATGGCCGGGGCCACGGCCGCATTCTTGTCAAAGCCGGCGGCAAGCCCCACCGGATTGGGAAAGGAAAGACCCAGCGCCGTCACCTTCAGGCGCGGATCATCGCCTGGCGGCTGCGGCAAAAGCGGCCCCGCTATGCGGGTCAACGCCAGGGTGGCGTTGTGCGCGCTCTCGGCGGGCAACAGGCGCAAAAAGCTGGCGGCAAAATCCAGGATCATCAATCCCTCTTAATCCGGATAGCCCTGAAACGCACGCACCTTCGCCGCGAAAGCTTTGGGATCATTTTTGGCCAGCAGCGCCAGCAATTCGGCTGCGCGTCCCTGGATGAATTTTTCATAGGCGGTTTGGGGGGCAGCTTTGAGCGCGGCGGAAAGTTCGCTTTGGATGCGGGCGCGGTAACGCTCCAGCGCATAGCCCGACAGCGACAGCGCAATTTGATAACGCACCGAGACTTTATCGGGTGCGGCCGCCACGGCGCGATCAAACAGCACAAGACCCTCGGATTCCCGCGCGCCATAAAGCGTGTTAGCCAGAAAAGCGCCGCCCACCCGCACGATCTCGATATTCCAGCCGCCCATCGCCGCCAGCGCATAAGGATCGCGCGGATCATCGATAAGCGCCGCATCCAGATTTTCTTTGGCCTCTTGCGGCGCGTTTGAAAGCCGCGCGCGGATAATACCGGTGATGCGCCCTTCCAGACCCAGCGCCGTGGCAAGCCAGACATGCCCGTCCGCCTGGGACGGATCCGCGGCGATGGCCTTGCGCGCAAAATCTTCCGCGCGCTTGAGACAGGAAAGACAGGGCGTTTCCGCCGATTGCGCCATCGCCGCGCGTGCCGCAATGGCAAAGCCTTCCGCATTATTTGCATTCGTGCCAGCGCGGATCGCCGCTTCGTAATCACCGCTGGCGTATATCGCATACAGGCTTTGCGCCGAGGCCGGAGTGGCCATCAGCAGCAAAACAAGCAGCAACCGCTTCATTTGAGGAAGTCGCCCGCCAGGGCCTGACGGATCATGGCCGCGGTTTGGGCGCAGCCGAACAAGACGGCGAAGGAACCAAAACGCGGACCCTGGGTCTGGCCCAGAAGCACTTCGTAAAGCGCACCAAACCAGGCGCGGAGAGGGTCGAAATTATGTGCTTTGCCCACCTCGTAAACCACATTCTGGACCTTCTGCCCGTCGCGTTCATCGCCCAGGGCTTCCAATTGCGCCGCGAGATCGGAAAGCGCGGCGCGTTCGTGGTCGGTGGGCGCACGGTACCGCTTCTCCGGCTTCACGAAGTCCTCGTAATAGCGCAGCGCATAACCCACCAG
>CAIXUE010000048.1 GCA_903922545.1 uncultured Alphaproteobacteria bacterium
CACGATCAGCGTCGTCACCACCGTCCGCAATGGCGAGAAAAGTCTGGGCCGCACCATCGCCAGCGTGCGGGCGCAGAATATTCCCGGCCTGGAATATGTCATCGTGGATGCCGGCTCAACCGACGGCACGCTGGATATCATCCGCGCCAATAGCGACATCGTCAGTTTCTGGAAAAGCGAAGCGGACCGCGGCATCAGCGACGGCTTCAACAAGGGCGTTGCGCTTTCCACGGGATATTTCGTCACGCTGCTGAATGCCGATGACTGGCTGTCGCCCGGTCAGCTGGCGGCGGGGCTGGCGGCGCTGGAGAAAAGCGGCGCTGATTTCGTGTTCGGCGATTTGCTCTATCACGACGGTTTTGGCACCACGCTGCACCGGGTGCGCGGCGCGGCCGATTACGGCGCGCTCATTGCGCGTGTCATGCCCACGCTCAATCATCCCACTATCATCATGCGTCGCGCCGCCTATGAACGATATGGACTGTTCGATCTTGGGCTGCGTTACGCCATGGATTATGAATTGCTGCTGCGTTTCCACAAGGCGGGCTGCCGGGGTGTTTATGAACCGAGCATGACCGGGCACATGTCGCTGGAAGGCGAGTCTGACCGCCATCGCGCGGCGAGTTTGCGCGAAGTGCGCGACATTTCGGTCCGTCACGGCTATCCGGCGGCGGCGGCGCAATTGCTTTACGGTTTTCGCCTGATCAAGGGCCGCATCCGCCGCGGCGTGGAAAAAGCGTTGCCGCGCCGCGCCAGCTTGGCGCTGCGGCGGTTTTTCAATCGCACCGTGACACCGGCCGGCTGATCACGCAATTACGGCCGGGTGCGCTTGCGGGGGCTGGGGCGGCAGCCCGGAATATCCCGCCGGATTGACGCTGGCAGGGTGGCTTTCACCCGGCCAAATTGACATTTCCGTCCAGATGGTAGTTTTCTGCAATTTCCATCCTGTAAGTCCGCCGCGCGAGACGAATTTCCATGAAACAGCGAATTTTTGTGACCGGCATTGCGGGCCTGGTCGGACAGAATCTCGTGCCCTACCTGCTCGAGTCGGGAAAATATGAAATTGCCGGAATCGACAAGCACGACCACAATCTTTCCGTCCTGAGAAGCCTACATCCGCAGTTGCGCCTGATCGAAGCCGATTGCGCCGAGCCCGGCGCCTGGGAGCGGGAACTGGAACAGTGTGATGCACTGATTCTGCTGCACGCCCAGATCGGCGGATTGCACCTGGACGAATTCGTCCGCAACAATGTCTTGGCCACCAAATGCGTACTCGAGGCCGCGCGCCGGGGCGGCATATCCTATCTCGTCCATGTCAGCTCCTCGGTCGTCCAGTCCGCCACGCGCGACTTTTACACCGAAACGAAAAAAAAGCAGGAGCAGCTGGTCGATAACTGCGGTATCCCGCATGTTGTGCTGCGGCCGACCCTCATGTTCGGCTGGTTTGATCGCAAACATCTGGGATGGCTGAAGCGCTTTCTGGAACAATCACCCGTCTTTCCCATACCCGGAAGCGGCAAATATATGCGCCAGCCGCTCTTCGCCGGTGATTTCTCGGCCATCATCGCGGCCTGCCTGGAAGCCCACCGGGAGGGAACCTACAACATCACCGGCTTAACGGAGATCCACTATATCGACCTCATTCGTGAAATTCGGGCTGTCACGGGCGCGCGGACGCCTATCCTGCGAATTCCCTATTTCCTTTTCTGGCTGATGCTGGCGAGTTATGGCTGTTTCGACCGGAAGCCGCCTTTCACCACCCAGCAATTAAAGGCTCTGGTCACGCCCGACCTCTTTGAGGTGATCGACTGGCCCGGCATTTTCGGAGTCACCCCCACTCCGCTGCTCGAAGCGCTTGAGCGGACGTTCAAGGATCCGCGCTATTCCCATGTCACGCTCCAGTTCTAAGGCAAAAAAACTTATCATCATTGGCGCCGGCCCCATGGGCCTCGCCGCGGCCTATTTCGCGGCCGGCGCGGAATTCGACGTCGAGGTGCTGGAAGCCGGCGACCGCCCCGGCGGCATGGCGGCGCATTTCGACTTCGGCGGACTGTCGCTGGAACGATTTTACCATTTCTGTTGCAAGAGCGACGTGGACACGATGGCGCTCCTTGCGGACCTGGGGCTGCCTGACGCCATGAAATGGGTTCCGACTAAGATGGGATATTTTGTCGACAATGTGCTTTATCCGTTCGGCGATCCGATTTCGCTGCTGCGTTTCCCAAAATTGAGTTTTGTCGAAAGACTCCGTTATGGCGCGATG
>CAIXUE010000049.1 GCA_903922545.1 uncultured Alphaproteobacteria bacterium
GCCATGTAGATCGGCGCCAGCGCGGTGCCGTAATCCACCGTCGCCAGCCAGCCGGCATTGCAATGGGTGAGGATGTTGAGCTTGCCTTTTTTCTTCGCCGCCAACTCGCGGATGATTTTGAGGCCGTGTTCGCCGATGGATTTGCTCATCGCCACGTCTTCATCGGCAATTGCGGCGGCTTCTTTCCAGGCCAGCGCCGCACGCTGTTCGCGCGACCGGTTCAAAAGCGCGTCCCGCATGCGGCCCAGCGCCCAGCGCAGATTGATCGCGGTGGGGCGGGTTTCCGCCAGCATGTCATGGATGCGGGCGAGATTTTCGTCTGACGCATCGGCGCGCATCGCCAACGCCAAGCCATAAGCCCCCACCGCGCCGATCAGCGGCGCGCCGCGGGTCTGCATGGATTTGATGGCATGGGCGGCTTCGTTGGCCGAACGCAGCGTCAGTGTGACGAATTCATGCGGCAGCCGCGTCTGGTCAATAATGCCAAAGGCATCTTCGCCGATGGGCCAGACCGAGCGGTAGTGCTGACCATTGATTTTCACTTTGGCGCTGTCGCTTTCATGGACGGATACTCGCTGAATTTGGCGTACCAGACCGATAATTTGGGGCGTGTTGCGCGCCAATCAATATCGGCGAGGCGAAAATCCAGATAACCCAGGGCGCAGCCGGCGGAAATTTCGCCAATGGTGGGATATTCGGCGAATTTCACCCGCTCCAGCATGTCCATGCCCGCTTCCAGCGCCGCCATATGGCGATCGACATGCGCCTGGTTGGCGGTGGGCTGGCGGCGTTCGCCCATGATCGCCACCGCCGCATCGGCCAACCCGTCGCCCAGCGCCTGCAGGGTCAGCGCTTTCCACTTGCCGCTGTTGGCGCGCCAGATGCTGTTGCCGGGGAAGAATTTTCCGCCGCCAATCTCGTTCAGATATTCGCAGATCACCGGGGAATCGAAGATTGCCGAACCATCGTTCAGCACCAGGGCCGGGATTTTGCCGAGCGGATTGATGCGGCGGAACGCGGCAGCGTCATCGGGGCGTGGCAGCACTTCCAGCTTCAGGCCCAGTTCATGGGCGACCACCATCGCCTTGCGGGTGAAAGGCGAAATCGGTGAGCCATACAGCTTCAACTAATGACCCTCGAACGCCACCAGGGCGCTGACATTCAATCCCAGGGCACGCAGCTTGTCGGCCCCGCCCAGTTCGGGCAGATCGATCACAAAAGAACAGCCAATCACTTTGGCCCCTGCCCGTTCCAAAAGCTTGATGCCCGCCGCGGCGGTGCCGCCGGTGGCGATCAGGTCATCGACCAGCAACACCTGCTCACCGGGCTTCAGTGCATCAGTATGAATTTCCACCCGGTCGGTGCCGTATTCCAGGGCATAATCTTCGCCGATCACGGTGTGGGGCAGCTTGCCTTTCTTGCGCACGGGAATGAAACCCACGCCCAGCTGATGCGCCACCGCGCCCCCCAGGATAAAGCCGCGCGCTTCCAGCCCGGCCACCTTGTCGATCTTCATGCCACAATAGGGTTGCACCATATGGTCCACCGCGGCGCGAAAACCGCGCGGATCGCCCAGCAAGGTGGTGATGTCGCGGAACATGATCCCCTTCTTGGGATAGTCCGGAATGGTGCGAATGACGCTTTTGAAATCCATTGGCTTATTTCCCCACTTGCCTATTTCTTGAGTACGCGGCCGGCGACGGCATCCAGCTTGGCCATCAGGGCGGGATCGCGCTTGTCGGGCGCGGTGATCAGCGCCATGTCCAGCATGGTTTCCACACCCAGCGGGCAATTTTCGCGGTTCGGCCCCAGCTTGGGCGCCACCGCCATGATCAGCTTGCGGGCATTGGCGGCATTGGCCTGCATCACCTTGATCACCGCATCGACGGTCACGGAGTCATGATCGTCGTGCCAGCAATCGTAATCCGTCACCATGGCAACGATGGCGTAAGGCAGCTCGGCCTCGCGGGCCAGCTTGGCTTCGGGCATCGCCGTCATGCCGATCACGCTGCAGCCCCAGCTGCGATAGAGAAAGCTTTCCGCCCGTGTGGAGAATTGCGGCCCTTCCATGCAGATGTAAGTGCCACCTTCGTCATGACTGATTTTTTCTTCCCGCGCCGCCAGGGTCAGCGCGCCCGACAGGCGCGGACAGACCGGATGGGCCATGGGCACATGGGCGACAAAACCGGGGCCGAAAAAGCTTTTGTCGCGGGCAAAGGTGCGGTCGATGAACTGGTCGGCCATCACAAAGGTGCCGGGCGGCAGTTCTTCTTTCAGCGAGCCGCAGGCCGACACCGAAATCACATCGGTGACGCCGATGCGTTTGAGGGCATCGATATTGGCGCGGTAATTGATGCTGGTGGGCGTCTGGATATGGCCGCGGCCATGGCGCGGCAGGAACACCATATCGACGCCATGAAAGCTGCCGGTGAGAAGCTGGTCCGAGGGCTCACCCCAGGGGCTTTTCACGCTTTGCCATTTGGCGTTTTCCAGGCCGGGAATTTCATAAACCCCGGAACCGCCGATAACCCCGAGAACTGTCTTGGTCATCGCTTGTCTCCGCATTTATTTTGGTCGCTCCCGCTCGCGCGGACGCTCCTACCACCGATGACGCCCAAGACTGTTTTGGCCATGCCGTTCCCGTCCGCAAAATCAGCTGTTTTTTAGCACAAAAGACGAAAGGCGCGAGTCGATCAGACCCGCGCCCTTCATAGAGTTTTTGTGACGGCTAACTCAGTGCTTGTCAGCCCAGACCTTGCGGTAGGCGAAGAAGAGGATGCCCGACAGCGCCACCAGGAACAGGATGACCGAAAAGCCCATCTGTTTGCGCTCTTCCATCTTGGGGTCCGATGCCCAGGCCAGGAAGGTCGCCACGTCATGGGCTTCCTGCTCGATGGTCGCTTTGGTACCGTCGGAATAGGTCACCGCATTGGCGGTCAGGGCCGTGTTGGGCATGCCGACATTCCAGCCGTCGAACCAGGGATTGAAATACTTGCCCGGCGTCACGGTGAAGCCGGCCGGCGGGGTTTCGTGAAAGCCGGTCAGGAAGGAATAAACATAATGGGCGCCGCCTTCGCGGGCCTTCACCACCAGCGACAGGTCCGGCGGCAGGTTGCCGCCATTGTTGGCGCGGGACGCCTGTTCGTTGGGGAAGGGCGGCGGGAAATAATCGGCCGTGGTGCCGGCGCGGGTCAGGCGCACGCCCTTGTCGTCGAAAATCTCGCCCTTGTCGTTGGGATCGGCGGGAAGCTTGTAAGCAGCGGCGATGGCCTTGACCTGCGCCTCGGAGAAACCGGGGCCGCCTTCATCCGCCAGATTGCGGAAGGCGATGTGGTTCAGGGCATGGCAGCTGGAACAGACTTCCTTATAGACCTGAAAGCCACGCTGCAGCGCGCCCCGGTCATAAGTGCCGAAGGGACCGTCAAAGGAGAATTCCACATCCTTGAGCGGGCGGCGGCTGGTGTCGATCGCAGCCAGCGCGGGCACCGTGGTCAGAAGGCCGAAAGCCAGGGCAGCGAGAGTAAGAGCTTTGCGCATCGTTTTTCTCACTCGGCAGCGGCCGCGGCGGAGTCGCCGAGCACGGATTGGGCGATGGAGGCGGGCAACTTCTTCGGCGTCTCGATCAGGCCGACGATGGGCATGATCAGCCAGAAGAAAGCGTAATAGTAGATGGTGGCCAGACGGGCGACCCACACCAGCGGCAAGGGGCCGATGGCGGCGTCAACCGACTGCGAACCGCAATAGCCCAGGATCAGGCCTGTCGCCGCAAAGCCCCAGAAGAACTGCTTCATCAGGGGGCGGAAGCGGCAGGAACGCACCCGGCTGGTGTCCAGCCAGGGGATCAGGAACAGGGTGACAATGGCGCCCGCCATCACCACCACGCCCATCAGCTTGTTCGGGATCGAACGCAGCATGGCGTAGAAGGGCAGCAGGTACCATTCCGGCACGATGTCGGTGGGCGTCACCAGCGGGTTGGCTTCGATGCCATTGTCGGGATTGCCGAAGAAATTCGGCGCATAGAAGACAAACACCGCGAAGAAGATCACGAACAGGCACAGATAGAAGGCGTCTTTCACCGTGTAATAGGGGTGGAAGGGCACCGTGTCCTGCGGGCTCTTTACGTCGATGCCCAGCGGGTTGTTGTTGCCCGGCACATGCAGCGCCCAGATGTGCAGACCAACCACGCCCGCGATGATGAAGGGCAACAGGTAGTGCAGCGAGAAGAAGCGGTTGAGCAGTGCATCGCCCACCGCGAAATCGCCCCACAGCCAGGTGGTGACGTGATTGCCGATCAGCGGAATGGCGGTGAACAGGTTGGTGATGACGCTGGCGCCCCAGAAAGACATCTGGCCCCAGGGCAGCACGTAACCGAAGAAGGCCGTGGCCATCATCAGAAGATAGATCAGCACGCCCAGGATCCAGATCAGTTCGCGCGGCGCCTTGTAGGAGCCGTAATAGAGCCCGCGGAACATATGGATATAGACGGCCAGGAAGAACATCGACGCGCCATTGGCGTGGATGGTGCGCAGC
>CAIXUE010000050.1 GCA_903922545.1 uncultured Alphaproteobacteria bacterium
CTGGTCAAGCTGGCGGACCGGCTGCACAACATGCGCACCCTGGGTTTCATCGACAAGCCCGAGAAGCGCCAGCGCATCGCCCGCGAGACGGTGGACATTTATGCCCCGCTGGCCGGGCGCATCGGCATGCAGAATATGCGCGAGGAGCTGGAAGACCTGGCTTTCGCCGAACTGGATGCCGAAGCACGCAATTCCATCGTCACCCATTTTGCGCGTCTCGACATGGTCAGCGGCGACCGCGTCGGGCGCATCGCCGATCAGATCAAGCGCAAGCTGGCCGAACACAATCTGGAAGCCTGGGTCTATGGCCGGGGCAAGCGGCCCTTTTCCATCTGGCGCAAGCTGCAGACCAAGAAGCTCAATTTCGAGCAGTTGTCGGATATTTTCGGCTTTCGCGTCATCGTCAAGTCGGTGGAGGATTGCTACCGCGCGCTGGGCATCATCCATACCAGCTGGCAGATGGTGCCCGAACGGTTCAAGGACTTCGTCTCCACGCCCAAGACCAACGGCTACCGCTCCATCCACACCACGGTGATGGGTCCGGAAAAGCAGCGGGTGGAAATTCAGGTCCGCACCCAGGACATGCATGAAGTGGCCGAGCGCGGCGTGGCGGCGCATTGGCGCTATCGCGAGCATGTGCCCGAACGGGACGGCAAGGACAGCGTCACTTTTGGCTGGCTGCGTGACATGGTGGATTTGCTGGAGCGCGGCGACAGCCCCGAAGAGGTGCTGGAGAATTCACGCCTCAACATGTACGCCGACCAGGTTTTCTGCTTCACGCCCAAGGGAAGCCTGATTTCCCTGCCGCGCGGCGCCACGCCGATCGATTTCGCCTATGCGGTGCATACCGATCTGGGCAACACCGCCGTGGGCGCCAAGGTGAATGGCGGGCATGTGCCGCTGCACACCCCGCTCAACAATGGCGATCAGGTGGAAATCATCACCACCAAGGACTCCACGCCATCGCCGCTATGGGAGCAGTTTGTTGTCACCGGCCGGGCGCGGGCGGAAATTCGCCGCTATCTGCGCCATGCCCAGCGCGGCGAGCATGTGAAATTCGGCCAGAAAATCCTGGAGAAAACTTTCGCCGACCAGGGCGCCGAATTGAGCGAAAAGGCCATCGGCGAGGTGGCCAAGAAACTGCGACTGGCCAAGGCCGAAGATGTTTATGCCGATGTGGGGCGCGGTGTGCTGCGCGGCACGGAAGTTTTGCAGGCGGTCTATCCGGAATTAAAGCGCGGCCGCATCACCGCCAATCCGTCCGCTGCCGCCACACCCATTTCCATCCGCGGGTTGACCGAGGGCATTTCCTATATGCTGGGCCAATGCTGCCATCCCTTGCCGGGCGACCGCATTGTCGGCCTGCCGGGCACGGGCGAGGGCATCATTGTCCACACCATCGACTGCGCCGAACTGGACAAGGCGCAGAACATGGATGACTGGCTGGATGTGGGCTGGGGCCAGAATGCGGCGCTGAATTCGGCGTCGGTGGCCCGTGTGGTCGTGCGGGTGAAGAATGAGCCGGGAAGCCTGGCGGCCGTTACTACGGTGATCGCGGCCAATGGCGGCAATATTTTCAACATGAAAGTTGTGGAGCGCAATCCGCTGTTCTTCGAATTCCTGATGGATATCGAGGTGCGCGATGTGGCGCATTTGCAGAACATTGTCGGCGCGCTACGGGTGAACAATGCGGTCGAATCGGTTGACCGTGTGCGTGAAGCAGAGGGAACGCAAACGTGAAAGTCGAGCAGGTACTGAACGAGTTCAAGAAATCCGGGGCGCTGCTCGAAGGTCATTTCATTCTGTCGTCCGGCCTGCATTCCGACAAATTCCTGCAAAAGGCGCTGGTCTTCCAGGACGCCAAACGCACCGCCAAGCTTTGCAAGGCGCTGGCCAGGAAAGTGCGCGAGACGGTGAAGGACGAGATCACCGCCATTGTCTCGCCCGCCGTGGGCGGCATCGTGCCCGGCTATGAAATGGGCCGGCAAATGGGCCTGCCCGCCATGTATGTGGAACGGGTGGACGGCGAATTCCAGCTGCGCCGCAATTTCACCCTGAAAAAGGGCCAGGCAGTGCTGATGGTGGAAGACATTATTTCCACCGGTGTGTCATCGCGCGAATGCATCGCGGCGATCAAAAAGACGGGCGCGAAAGTTGTGGCGGCCTGCTGCCTGATCGATCGCTCCGGCGGCAGCGCCAAAGTGGGCGTGCCCCTGATTGCGCTGGCGGAATGGAAAGTGAAAGCCTGGCCGGCGGATAAATTGCCGCCGCATTTGCGCAACACGCCCGCCGTCAAGCCTGGGAGCAGAGGGCTGGCGTGACGGATGTCGATGATTCTGTAGTCTGGCCAATAATATTTGCTTTTTTGAAGATCGTATTTTGGCTTGTCGTCTGTTGGGTTATGTGCGGGCTGTTGCTGTGGGGTGCATCCTTGCTGCCGCGCCTCCCATATTCATCTCCCGCTATACCCTATGTAGAATTTTTGGCTTATGCGTTTGCCAGTTTGTGTTGTCTCCTATTGGCTTGGCGTTTTCGTATCATTGCAAAAGACGCGTCGGAAGTGCGCTGGTTTGTTGTCGGAGGCGCGTGTTTGCTAATACCGGCCAGCTTCTTCTATTCGCTTCTTGTGGGCGGATGCCTCTATACAATTTTGGTTGGTCGGGAGGGTTGTCTGTAACGCCATGAAACTCCGCCTGGGCGTAAACATCGACCACGTCGCCACGGTGCGCAATGCGCGGGGCGGCGACAATCCCGATCCGGTGCGCGCCGCGATCCTGGCGGAGCAGGCGGGCGCTGATGGCATCACTGCCCATCTGCGCGAAGACCGGCGGCATATCCGCGACGAAGACATCGCCGCCCTGAAGCGCGATCTCAAAATTCCGCTCAACCTGGAAATGGCCGCCACCGAAGAGATGCTGGCCATTGCGCTGCGCCATCAGCCGCATGCCTGCTGTATCGTGCCGGAGAAACGGGAAGAACGCACCACCGAAGGCGGCATTGATGTGGTGGGTCAGTTCGGCCGGCTGCAGCCCATCATCGCCAAGCTGGTCGCCGTCGGCATCCGTGTTTCCATGTTCATCGAACCGGACCGCAAGCAGCTGGATGCCTCCCGCGCCTTGGGTGCGCCGGTGGTGGAATTGCACACCGGCGCCTATGCCAATGCCGTCGGCGAGGCGCAAGACAAGCTGCTCAAGCACATTCACAACGCCGCCGAATTCGGCGCCGATATCGGGTTGGAGATTCATGCCGGGCATGGTCTGACCTATGACAATGTCAAACCCATCGCCGTCATTTCCCATATCCGCGAACTGAACATCGGCCATTTTCTGATCGGGGAGGCGATCTTTGCCGGCCTCACAGAATCAATCCAGAAGATGCGGGTTCTCATGGATGAGGCACGTCAGTGATTATCGGTTTAGGCTCGGACCTTTGCGATATCCGCCGCATCGAGAAAACCCTCGAAGCGCATGGCGAGCGTTTCACAGCACGCCTTTTCACCGATATCGAGCGGGCCAAATCCGACAAGCGCGCCAATCGCGCCGCCTCTTATGCCAAGCGTTTCGCAGCCAAGGAGGCTTGCGCCAAGGCGCTGGGCACGGGGCTTAACCATGGGGTCTATTGGCGCGATATGGGGGTTGTAAACTTGCCGGGCGGCAAGCCCAGTCTGGCCCTGACTGGCGGCGCTTTGGCCCGGCTCAAGGCCATAACCCCGGCGGGGCTGACCGCCCGAATCGATTTGACCATCACCGATGATTTTCCCATGGCCATGGCGGTGGTGATTATTTCGGCCGAGCCGGAGCGTTAAACTGCCCCGGAATTAACAAGTATATCCTTGACAGGCTGGGGCCTTCCCCGGTTTCTGTCCTCCAAACAACAGCCGAAGGTTCCATGTCGGATATCAAGACCACCAAAACCTCCGCCCAGGGCGAATCCTGGTCCGAACTGGCCAAGACTGTGATCTATGCCGGCCTGATCGCGGTGGTGATCCGCACGTTCCTGTTCCAGCCTTTCAACATTCCCTCCGCTTCGATGGAAGACACGCTGCTGGTGGGCGATTACCTGTTCGTTGAAAAATTCGCTTATGGCTATAGCCGCTACACCTTTCCGTTTGGCGGCTGGCCGTTCGGTGATGCCATGCATGGCCGGTTCCTGCGCCGCGAGCCGCAGCGCGGCGATGTGGTGGTGTTCAAATTCCCGCAGGACAATTCCACCGACTTCATCAAGCGCCTGATCGGTATTCCGGGCGACCGCATTCAGATGCGCGACGGCATCATCATCCTCAATGGCAAACCGGTGCCGCGCAAAAAAGTGGATGATTATGTCGAAATGGTGGATGGCCAGCCCCACCATGTGCCGAAGTATCAAGAGACGCTGCCGGGCGGAAAAACCTATTTCACGCTGGACCGCGACCCCGACGGGGCGCTGGACAATACCGACGTCTTTGTCGTGCCGGCCGATCACTATTTCATGATGGGCGATAACCGCGACAATTCCGACGACAGCCGCGCTGCCGTGGGTTATGTGCCGGTTGAAAATCTGGAAGGCAAGGCGGAGTTCCGCTTCTTCTCCATCGATACCAGCGCGCCGGCCTGGCAATTCTGGCGCTGGCCGCTGGCGATCCGCTACTCCCGGCTTTTGACCCCGATTGATTGATTTGGACGCGCTCGAACAGAAGCTGGGTCATCATTTTTCCAGTCCGGAACTTCTCAAGCGCGCGCTCACCCATGCCAGCGCCGACGCGGTGCTGTCCAATGAGCGGCTGGAATTTCTGGGCGACCGGGTGCTCGGCCTGATCGTGGCGGAAAAACTGCACACGCTTTATCCCGATGATGCCGAGGGTGCGCTGGCGCTGAAATTCAATGCACTTGCGCGCGGCGCTGCCTGCGCCAAAGCGGCGGAGGCGGCAGGGCTGGCGGATCATATTGTGCTGGCCGCTTCAGAGCGGGCCAGCGGCGGCCGCGGCAAGCCCGCCATTCTCTCGGGCGCCTGCGAAGCGGTGATTGCCGCGCTTTATCTGGATGGCGGCATGGCGGCGGCGCGCGCCTTTGTCGAGCGCTATTGGACGCAGATGTTCGATACTCTGGGCACCGATATGCGCGATGCCAAAACGCGGCTGCAGGAATGGGCACAAGGTCCGGGAAAAAGTGGCGCGCCGGTTTACAGTCTGATTTCGCGCGATGGCCCCGACCATGCGCCGCGCTTTATCGTCGAAGTTTCGGTTTCCGGCCTGGCGCCGGAGCGGGGCGAGGGCGGCTCCAAGCGTGAAGCTGAACAAGACGCGGCGCAAAAATTGCTGGCAAGGACACAAAGCGCATGACCCATTGTGGCTATTGCGCCGTCATCGGCGCGCCGAATGCCGGCAAATCCACGCTCACCAATGCCCTGGTGGGCACCAAGGTCGCCATTGTCACGCCCAAGGTGCAGACCACGCGCATGAATGTGAAAGGCGTGACCATCAAGGGAGACACCCAGATCGTTTTTGTGGATACGCCGGGCATCTTCAAGCCGCGGCGGCGGCTGGACCGCGCCATGGTCGGTGCGGCCTGGTCCGGCGCCGACGACGCCGACACGCTTTTGCTGGTGGTGGACGCGGCCGATCTTTCGGCCAATGAAAGAAGTCATGGCGCAAACGACACCTACGCCATTCTGGAAGGGCTGAAGGGCCGCAAAAAGAAAATGGCCCTGGTGCTGAACAAGATTGACGGCATGAAGCGCACCAACCTGCTGCCGCTGGTGGAGCGCTTTCACGCCGAGGCGGTGTTCGAGGATGTTTTCCTGGTGTCCGCCCTGACCGGCGACGCGGTCCCCGATGTGCTGGCCTGGGTCAAGGCGCGCATGCCCGAAGGGCCCTGGCTTTATCCCGAAGACCAGGCGGCGGATATTCCGTCACGTCTTCTGGCCGCCGAAATCACCCGCGAAAAACTTTATCTGCGCCTGCATGACGAACTTCCCTATTCCAGCGCCGTCGAGACCGAAAGCTGGGAAGAACGCGCCGACGGTTCGGTCCGGATCAATCAGGTAATCACGGTGGAGCGCGAGGGCCAGAAGGCCATCGCGCTGGGCAAGGGCGGCCAGACCATCAAGACCATCGGCGAATTGGCGCGCAAGGAACTGGAAGAAATTTTCGGCCGCCGGGTGCATCTGTTTCTGTTCGTCAAGGTGCGGGAAGACTGGGCGGAAAGCCGCGAGCACTACGAGCAACTGGGCCTGGAATTTCCCAAGGACGTTTAAATGGAATGGACTGACGCCGGGATTGTTCTTTCCGCGCGCGCCCATGGCGAAACCGGCACCATTCTGGATGTGTTGACCCGCGAAAATGGCCGCCATGCCGGCCTGGTGCGCGGATCCAAAAATCGCGCTTTGATGCAGCCGGGCAACGGCTTGGTGCTGCACTGGCGCGCGCGCCTGGCGGAACAGCTGGGCAGTTTTACGCTGGAGCTTTCTCATGCCAGGGCCGGCGCATTGATGGAAGGGCGCGATGCCCTGATCGGTCTGAATGCCTTTACCGCGGTGGCCGGCGCGGCGTTGCCCGAGCGTCTGGCCTATCCCGCCTTGTTCGATGGCGCGGAAATTCTGCTGGGCGCAATGATGGACAAGGATTTTGGCCATTGGGGGCCGCTCTATGTGCGCTGGGAAGCCGGTCTTCTGGATGCGCTGGGTTTCGGGCTGGATCTTTCGCAATGCGCCGCCACCGGCACGACCGAAGATCTGATTTATGTTTCACCCCGCAGCGGGCGGGCGGTATCGCGTCACGGTGGTGCGGAATATGCCGGCCGGCTTTTGGCGCTTCCGGCCTTTTTGGGCGGATCGCAAAATGCGCCCGATCTGGCCGCCACACGGGCCGGGCTTGTTCTGACCGGTCATTTTCTGGCGGAACGGGTCTTTGCGCCCCATGGCCGCGCTTTGCCGCCGGCAAGATTGCGCCTGGATACCCTGGCGGGTCTTTTTGCCGGTCGTGGGGGCGAATCAGAATAAGAAACCCAAATGGGCGTCCCCGTTAAACCCGACGATATCCGTTCCGAGAAGCTGAGCACGGCGCTGGCTGAGCGCTATCTCGCTTATGCCCTTTCCACCATCACCCAGCGGGCGCTGCCCGATGTGCGCGATGGCCTTAAACCCGTGCATCGCAGGCTTTTGCACGCCATGCGGCTCCTTGGTCTCAACCCCGCTGCCGGCTTCAAGAAATGCGCCCGCGTGGTGGGCGACGTCATCGGCAAATATCATCCCCATGGCGATCTGGCGATTTACGAAGCGCTGGTGCGGCTGGCCCAGGATTTTGCCCTGCGCTATCCGTTGATCGAGGGTCAGGGCAATTTCGGCAATGTCGATGGCGATAACGCCGCCGCCATGCGCTACACCGAAAGCCGTCTTACGGAAGCCGCCCAGGCATTGCTCGATGGGCTGGACGAAGACGCGGTGGATTTCCGCGCCACGTACGATGGCGAGGATGAAGAGCCGGTGGTTTTGCCGGCGGCCATTCCCAATCTTCTAGCCAATGGCTCGTCCGGCATCGCGGTGGGCATGGCCACTTCGATCCCGCCCCACAATCTGGGCGAGTTGTGCGGCGCGCTGGTGGCGCTGATTGAAAATCCCAATATCCAGGACCGCAGCCTGCTGAAGTTCGTCAAGGGTCCGGATTTTCCCACCGGCGGTATTGTGGTCGAGGATCACGCCTCCATCGCCGAAGCCTACAAGACCGGACGCGGCGGTTTTCGCCTGCGGGCGCGTTGGGAAAAGGAAGAAGGCGCGCGCGGCGTTTATCAGCTGGTGGTCACCGAAATTCCCTATCAGGTGCAGAAGGCCAAGCTGATCGAGCGTATCGCCGAGCTGCTGGAGCAGAAAAAGCTGCCGCTGCTCGACGATATCCATGACGAAAGCGCCGAGGATATCCGCATCGTCCTGACGCCCAAGAACCGTACCATCGACGCCAGCCTGTTGATGGAGCAGCTCTTCCGCCAAAGCGACCTGGAAGTGCGGGTTCCGCTGAACCTGAACGTTCTCAATCACGCCCAGGTGCCGGGCGTGATGAGCCTGAAAGAAGCGCTGCAGGCGTTTGTGGATCACCGCCGCGTGGTGCTGGAGCGGCGCGGCAAGTTCCGGCTGGAAAAGATCAAGGCGCGGCTTGAGGTGCTGGAAGGCTATCTGGCCGTCTTCCTGAACCTGGACAAGGTCATCAAGATCATCCGCACCGAGGATGAGCCCAAGCCGAAATTGATGAAGGCGTTTGGCCTGAACGAAAACCAGGCCGAAGCCATTCTCAACATGCGGCTGCGCGCCTTGCGCAAGCTGGAGGAAATGGAAATCCGCGGCGAGCATGCGGCGCTTACCAAGGAGCAAAAGGAACTCGCCAAATTGCTGGGCTCCAACGCGCTCAAATCCGCCAGGCTCATTGAAGAAGTCAAAGCGATGGACGCCAAATTCGGCGGCAAGACCCAGCTGGGCAAGCGGCGTACCGAAATCGCCGGCGCCAGGGATGTGGAAAGCCTCTCCGCGCTTGCCGAAGAAGCGGTGGAACTGGCCAGCGCGGTGGAAAAGGAACCCATCACCATCGTCTGTTCGGAAAAATTATGGCTGCGCGGCCTCAAAGGCCATCAGGAACAATCCAAAGACGAGAAATACCGCGAAGGCGACAAGGGCCGTTTCTGGATTCATGCCCAGACCACCGACAGGCTCATGATGTTCGGCAGCGATGGCCGTTTCTTCACCCTGGACTGCAGCAAGCTTCCGGGCGGGCGCGGCAATGGCGAAGCGATCCGCACCTTCATCGATCTGCCGCCCGAAGCCGACATTGTCGCCATGTTCGTTCATGAGCCCGGCCGCAAGCTGCTGCTGGCTTCCACCTCCGGGCACGGCTTTGTCACCAATGAAGACGACGCCATCGCCGTGACCAAGAAGGGCAAGCAGGTGATGAACGTGAAGCCCGGCATAGAGGCGGCGGTGGTGCGGCCCGTTGATGGTGACCAGGTCGCGGTGGTGGGCGACAATCGCAAGCTGCTGATTTTCCCGTTGGCCGAAGTGCCGGAAATGGCGCGCGGGCAGGGGGTGTACTTGCAGAAATACAAAGATGGCGGGTTGACCGACGCGACCACCTTCACCTGGTCCGAAGGGTTGAAGGATGAAAATGGCCGGCTGTTCGGACCTTCAGACCTGAAGGAATGGCGCGGCGCCCGTTCCCAGGCTGGGCGCATTGTGCCCAACGGCTGGGCGCGCTCGCGCAAATTTGCGCCTTAAGTTTCGATTAACCATGATTTTAGAGCAACTGTCCCGAAACGGGACAATTGGCTATAATCCAAAAGCTCTTTTCCGTCCGGCCGCCATGTCTGCCCTGCGTATTCTTGGACTTAGCTACCTCGCGACAGCGTCGCTGTTTTCGCTCGCCATTTTTTTTTCCGATCATGCCGTGCTGCGCATGATGACAGAGGAAGAAGCGAACAATCTGACGAACGCCTTCCAGGCCCAGGTGACGGCGCCAGTGCTCGCTTTCGCCCGGCTGGAAGACGAGAAGATTTTCGATCCTCAGGTTTCCGTGCCGCTGTCTGCGCCCGGGCCCAACGACGCCCGCACCTACGCGCATGCACAGATGCCTGTCATGCCGGCGCGAAAAGTCGCGCCGCAACTTGTTGCGCCCAGCCCTTTTGCCATTGTGCCTGATCTGCCCCAGATCGCCGATCTGCCGCCGCCGCTGCCGAAGATTGTTTCGCCGCCGGTGCCTGATCCCGTGGCGCCCGATCTGGAAGGCCCCAGCTTTCTCAGCCTCGCGGAACGCGCCGCCGTCACCACGCGCGCATCGCAAAATCTCAGTCCTGAGATGCTGAAGAATTTCGATCTGTTTCTTTATGTCAGCAAAGCGGCCAGAGGCCCGCTGGCGCAGCGGCTGTATGTTTTCAAGAAACATCTGGGCGGCGGGCTCAGCATGGTTTATGACTGGGCCGCCTCGACCGGCCGCGAGCAATATGAAATCTCGCCGCGCGGTGTTCGCACCAAAACCGACACGCCGGCCGGTTTCTATGAACTGGATCCCGAGCGCATGTACCGCGCCTATCATTCCAACGCCTGGGACCAGTCGATGCCCTATGCGATGTTTTTCAACTGGCAAACCCATGGCGACCAGACAGGTCTTGCCATCCACGCCGCGGTTGCCGGCGATATCAACAAGCTTGGCAGCCCCGCCAGCGCCGGCTGCGTGCATATCTCGCCGGGGCATGCCCAGCTTCTCTATGAAATGATCCGCGCCGATTACAAGGGCAGGGTGCCGCGCTTTGCCTATGACCCTGCCACACAATCGACCAGCAATCATGGCGCATTCATGCGCGATACCACGGGCAATCTGGTGATGGGCGACGGCTACAGGGTTCTCATCGATATCGAGAACTTCAGCGGCGGCGATTCGTTTGCGGCGATCGACTGATCGTTATCAGGCGTGGCCCACTTAAGCGTGACCAGTGACCAGCCACAAGATGAGAATGATGGGCAGAGGAATGCCTATCGCCCAGAGAAGAATAGAGCGCATGAATATCTCCCAATTTTCATGAGGAGATAACCAACGCGTCATGTTGTGGTTCCACGGCCCGGGAGCGCGGCCAGGAAAAGTATGCAGCGGTTTTCCGTCCGGCCGCGCGACCTATCGTCTAAGTTCATAGAGAGCGATGGCAGCCGCATTGGAGACATTCAGGCTCTCCACGTCCCGCGCGATGGGGATGAAAGCCGCCGCCTCACAATGCTCGCGCACCAGCCGGCGCACGCCTTCGCCTTCCGAACCCAGCACCAGGGCCACATCCCCGGCCGGGACCACGTCGGTGAGGGGCGCCGCGCCGTCGCCCGCAAGCGCGATGCGCCAGAAGCCATGCTCGGCCAACAGGTCCAGGGCGCGGGCGATATTGACGACTTCAACATAGGGAATGATTTCGAGCGCGCCTGACGCCGCCTTGGCCAGCGCACCCGACTGGGGCGGGGCATGGCGGTCCTGCACCACCACCGCCGTCACCCCGAAGGCTGCGGCTGTGCGCAGGATGGCGCCGACATTGTGAGGGTCGGAAAGCTGGTCCAGCACCAGCACGACACGCCGGGTCCCGGTGCCGGCCTGTTCCAGCACTTCTTCCAGGCCTCGCGGCGCCAGGGGTTTGGCTTCCAGCGCCGCGCCCTGATGCACCGCTCCGGGGGGCAGGAGGCGGGAAATACCCTCGGCATCGGCCGGCTCGACGCGGACCTTGGCCAAAAGCTTGGGTCCAATTGTCTCGGCTGCCCGGGTGGTCAGGACGGCCCGCCCCAGGGTTCTGCGGGGATTGGCCAGGGCGGCGGTCACGGCATGAAGGCCGTAAATCCAGTTTTCCCGCCCTTTCGCAGGGTTGGTGCGGCTGGAGCGATCCGGGGTTTCGCCCGGTTTTCCGGCGGGCTTGGGGTAGAAGTGGCGGCGGTCTTTTTGACCGCCCTTTTTTGGGGGCTTGGGGCGCATGGCGGGGCTTATATAGGGTTGCGCCCGGGGGTAAAGCGTCACGCCCGGCAATGCCCCTGCCAACTTACGGAAATTCCCGGCTTTTCCGCGGAAAATGACTATTGACACCCCGGTCCAATTGACCAATAACCCGCGATCCGCAGCCAAACTTTTGGAGGCTTGATTTCGCTCGTCCGGTAACTTCGGGCGAGGCTTGTGCGCCGGCCGGTTATAGGGGTCAACCCGTTGTACCAGTTGGATATTCGCCCAGTTGGAATGGAGGGGTGCCCGAGTGGTTAAAGGGGACGGACTGTAAATCCGTTGGCTACGCCTACGTTGGTTCGAAACCAACCCCCTCCACCATCAATTGGCCGGCCACGATGAAGGAAGAGACGAACTCGGAATAAGCGGGTGTAGCTCAATGGTAGAGCAACAGCCTTCCAAGCTGATGACGAGGGTTCGATTCCCTTCACCCGCTCCAGGCCCATCCGGCAAAACCGGATAACAGACGAAGTGAAGTTTTCCGGGCGAAAGCCCAACCGAGACAAAAGAAGCAAGGACGCACGCCATGGGTAAAGCCAAATTCGAACGGAACAAGCCGCACTGCAACATCGGCACGATTGGTCACGTTGACCATGGCAAGACGTCGCTGACGGCGGCGATCACCAAGGTGCTGGCCGAGACCGGTGGCGCCACGTTCACGGCCTATGACCAGATCGACAAGGCGCCCGAAGAAAAGGCGCGCGGCATCACCATCTCGACCGCGCACGTGGAATACGAGACCAAGGCGCGCCATTACGCGCATGTCGACTGCCCCGGCCATGCCGACTATGTGAAGAACATGATCACCGGCGCC